>JAUYMX010000203.1 GCA_030699345.1 Methylococcaceae bacterium | reverse complement strand
AACGTCGATTTTATTGGTCATTATCGGCATTATTGGCCTTAAATTTACGGATAGTCATTAATGTTACATTTGGTTTTTCAGTCGCCTATTGAGCAAGCGGTATTGCAACGAATTGATCCGGGCGATGTGGTGGTCTTTATGGAAAATGCGTTGCTGCGCATTTTGCAAAATGGCGTCATGGAACCTGCTTTGGCAACACTGCTCAAGACTAATCGATTATGTGTGTTGAGCGAGGATATTATCGTTCGCGGCATTACTGTTGATGAACTCATTACCGGCATAGAAGTGATTGATTATGCTGAATTAGTTGATTTGACAGTGCATAACTCAGTGATTCAATCATGGACATAACGGCTAAAGTCTTACAACCTGAAATCAACGATCAAGGATTTTTGGTAAATGCTGGCGATTGGAACGAAGAAGTTGCTGAGTGGCTGGCTGAAACTAATCATATTCAGCTGCAGGATACGCATTGGGAAATCATCCTGTATATCCGCCATTATTATCAGCAATACAAGCACTTACCGAATGCCCGGGTTTTTACCAAAGCCATTGCCAAAGAGTTTGGCGAGATAAAAGGTAATAGCCGCTACTTGCATCAATTGTTTCCCGAAGGTCCTCTTAAATATGCCTGTAAACTGGCGGGCCTGCCTAAGCCACCGACTTGTCTGTGATTTTTAGATTTGCTTAAAACGGTGGATTAAACGGCGATCTTTTTTATTGGGTTTTTGCGGCGGGCCGTTAAATGGCATTAACTCTCGTTGTTCCCGCTGGAAAATTTGTTGCTGCTGGCGTTTAGCCAAGCTTTCCGGGGTTTCTTCATAAAGTAAAACAGCTTCTTTGGCGCCGCGGCGCTGGCTAGTCAGTGCGGTGATGGTAATTTGCCAGTCAAAGCCATCTTTGCTGATGCTAAGGTTGGTGCCGGGTTTAACTTCTTTGCCCGGTTTAACGCGTTGGTTATTAACGTGGACTTTGCCGCCGGAGACGGCATCAGCGGCTAACTTGCGCGTCTTAAAAAAACGCGCAGCCCATAGCCATTTATCCAAACGGACGCTTTCAGTTTCTAGCACGCGACGACTTCGTTACCGTTTTCCGTCCAAGATTTGAATCCCCCCGCCAAGCTGACGGCATGGCTGAAGCCGATTTTGTTCAGTGCTTCGGTAGCCAGTGCCGAACGACCACCCGTTTGACAGTAGACAATAATGTTCGCGGCTTGTTTATCTTGAAAATCAGGGTGGGAGTCAATTTTAAATTCCAATACACCGCGTGGAATGTTAAAAGCGCCGGGCAGGTGGCCAGCGGCATATTCTACAGGTTCCCTAACGTCCAGAATTAGACTGGCACCGAGTGCTTGTTTGGCAGTAGTAATATCAATTTCAACAATATGTTGCTTTGCTTGAGCAACAAGGTCCATGGCGGTCAGTGTCATAATTTAGTCTCGGTGTGTAGATGTCTGCTTATCAACTTGGTACAAGAATATTGGAGCCGCCAGTAATAGCGGCTCCATAAACGTAATTAGTTGACGTGTTTTTTTAACTCTTTGGGTAAGGAAAATACCACTTTTTCTTCTATACCTTGAATTTCAACGGTTGATTGACCACCCCATTGCTTTAACTGATTAATCACTTCTTGCACCAACACTTCCGGAGCAGAGGCGCCAGCCGTTACGCCAACTGTTGCAACATCATTAAACCAGTCTTGTTGCATGTCTTTAGCGGTATCGATCAAATGCGCGCGTTTACCAAGTTGCTCTGCAATTTCCCGCAACCGGTTAGAGTTGGAGCTATTGGGTGAGCCAACAACCAAAATAATATCGGCGGTTTTGGCCAATTCATAGACAGCATCTTGGCGATTTTGTGTGGCGTAACAGATGTCGTCTTTCTTTTGTTCTTGGATCGACGAAAAACGCGTCCGCAAGGCATCAACCATGATTTTAGTATCAGTCATCGACAGTGTTGTCTGGGTGACATAAGCCAGATTGTCTGGATTATTTACCTTTAAGTTCGCCACATCTTCCGGGGTTTCAACCAAATAAATACCGCCATTTTTGGTGGCTTTTTCATATTGGCCCATAGTGCCTTCAACTTCCGGATGGCCGGCATGACCAATCAGGATAACTTCGCGATCAGCTTTAGCATGTTTGGCGACTTGCAAATGCACCTTGGTCACTAACGGACAAGTGGCATCAAACACAGTTAGTTTGCGCTCCTGGGCTTCTTTTTGAACTTGTTTGGATACGCCGTGCGCACTGAAAATAAGAGTTGAACCCACCGGCACATCGGTTAGATCTTCGATAAAAATAGCGCCCTTTTCTTTAAGGCCATCCACTACAGTGCGGTTATGTACCACTTCATGACGCACATAAATCGG
>JAUYMX010000197.1 GCA_030699345.1 Methylococcaceae bacterium | reverse complement strand
ATTGTGTTAATATTTTTACAAATCACTACATATCGACAAAGCAACAAATCAAATGAATGTTGCAACTCACTGATTTGCGGCCGATTTTTCTTTTTCATTAACACTAATTTAGCCGAGGCACAATCTTATGACAGCACAACTTCATGTCATCGCTAACACCGTCACCGACATTCCATTTCAAGATGCTTCGATGGATATTTGGGACACCAAATATCGATTAAAAGCCAAAGACGGCAGTGCCATTGATGCCACTATTGATGATACCTACAAGCGAGTTGCCAAGGCGCTTTCTGAAGTTGAAAAGAGTAAGAGCAAGCAAGAACAATATTACAAAGAATTTTTGTGGGCCTTGCGCCAAGGTGCCATCCCAGCCGGACGTATTGTCTCCAATGCCGGCGCGATAGAGCACAAACCTGCCACATCTACGATCAATTGCACCGTATCCGGCACCATTGCCGATTCAATGGATGACATCTTAGCCAAAGTCCACGAAGCCGGACTTACCCTCAAAGCCGGTTGCGGCATCGGCTATGAATTTTCTACCTTACGCCCCAAAAACGCCTATGTATCCGGTGCTGGCGCCTACACATCCGGGCCGCTATCGTTCATGGATATCTACGACAAAATGTGTTTCACCGTGTCATCAGCCGGCGGCAGACGTGGTGCGCAAATGGCCACTTTTGATATTGGCCATCCCGACGTGATCGAATTCATCCGCGCCAAACGCGAAGACGGCCGCTTGCGTCAATTCAACCTGTCCTTGCTCATCACCACCGAATTCGTTGAAGCCGTTAAAAACGACCAACCTTGGGCGCTATCATTTCCCGTCACCGAAAAAGAAGTCGCGTTAGATAATCTGGACTTAACCGACAGCACAAAAATCGTTTGGCGCGATTTACCCGGCAAAGATGGCTACATCATTAATAGTGACGGTCTGATTGCCTGCCGCATCAGCAAAACCATGCCTGCCCGCCGTCTGTGGGACATCATCATGAGTTCCACTTATGACTACGCCGAACCCGGATTTATCCTGATCGACAAAGTCAACGAAATGAACAACAACTGGTTTTGCGAGAAGATTCGCGCTACCAACCCTTGCGGCGAACAACCCCTCCCCCCTTATGGCAGCTGCTTGTTAGGTTCAATCAACCTGACTCGTTTCGTGAAAAAACCCTTCACCCGCGATGCGAGTTTTGATTGGGATACTTACCGTAAAACGATCAATATCTTTACCCGCATGCTGGACAACGTCGTTGAAATCAACGGCCTGCCGCTACCCCAACAACGCGACGAAATCACCTCCAAACGTCGCCACGGCATGGGCTACTTAGGCTTAGGCTCAACTGTCACCATGCTGGGCATGAGATACGGCGATGATTCGTCATTACAATTTACTGAAGAAGTCACCAAAACTTTGGCAGTTGAAGGCTGGAAAACCGGCTTAGCGCTCGCTAAAGAAAAAGGCGCGGCGCCGATTATGGACAAAATCTTCACCGTCACCGGCGAAATGTTGCACAAACGCCCGGAAATGCTTGCCGACGGTTATAAATTGGGCGATGAAATCACCGGCAAAATATTGCACGCCAAATACAGCCGCTACATGCAACAACTGGCTAAAGAAGAACCTGAACTGATTGCCGAACTGGCGACAACCGGCTGCCGATTTACTCATCACAGCTCCATTGCGCCCACCGGCACCATCTCTTTATCCTTAGCTAACAACGCGAGCAACGGCATTGAGCCCAGCTTTGCGCATCATTATTCACGCAACGTCATCCGTGCCGGTAAAAAGTCCAAAGAAAAAATCGATGTATTCTCGTTTGAATTGTTGGCTTATCGTTCGTTGGTTAACCCACAAGCCATGCCTTACAGCGAAGACCCCAACCAAGCCCTGCCGGATTACTTTATTGCCGCCGACGACGTCACGCCTAAACAGCATGTCGACATCCAGGCCGCCGCGCAAAAGTGGATTGATTCGTCGATTTCCAAAACCGCCAACGTACCGACCGACTATCCGTATGAAGACTTTAAGTCCATCTACGAATACGCCTACGACAAAGGTCTAAAAGGCTGCACCACCTTCCGCTTTAACCCGGAAGTATTCCAGGGCGTATTGGTTAAAGAATCTGACTTGGAAAACACCACTTACCAATTCACCTTGGAAGACGGTCATGTCGTGGAATTTAAAGGCAACGAAGAAGTCGAATACGACGGCGAAACCCACAGCGCCGCCAACCTGTTTGATGCCTTGAAAGAAGGCTATTACGGCAAGTTTTAAACACCCCAAAGTCCCCTCTCCCAACGGGAGAGGGCTAGGGTGAGGGGTACAAATAAAACCATATTACTTGGTTTTAATCTCCTCACCC
>JAUYMX010000195.1 GCA_030699345.1 Methylococcaceae bacterium | reverse complement strand
TCAGGTTTTAAATCGTGGGCGGGCAATACCAAACTGATTTACCAGCCTAACGAGGTGCATGAACTGCTGCTGGATATGCAGTATTTGCAGCAGCCCAAAACCCCCCGTTATGACGAACTGGTAGCCGGATATGGTCAAACTCAACCGAACTCCGATGTGTTTTTTTTCGAACCTAACGAACGCTTATTTTTGCATGGTAGGTACCGATACATTAAAGCTGCGCCGATTTTCGATAGCTTGGAATTTCATGTCGCGCATCAACGAATCACCGATGATCGCCGGGCGCGGGATTTCGGATCTGTTAAGGAAGCTCGAGAACGTAATGCCAGTCATTTGACCGGGGTTACTGCGCAAGCGGCCTTAGCTCATTGGATAAACTCGCAATTGGTATACGGGTTGGAGTTTTATCACGATGAAGTGACCAGCAGTCGCGTGGATACCAATATCAATACGGAGGTTGGGAAAACGGCAACCAGCCGCTTTCCGGATGGCTCGACCATGGACTCTTATGCTGTTTACGGCAACGAAACCGTGCAGTTGGGGGAGCGCTTACAGCTGTTGTTGGGTTCGCGTTACAGTCATTATCACACTGTGTTGGAGCCCGCAGATCGGGGTGTAGGCGCAGAGTTAAATCATCATGATGTCACCGGCAATGTCGGATTATCTTATTTGCTCGTTGACGGGCTGAAATTGGTCAGTAATTTTGGCCGGGGTTTCCGTGTGCCTAATATTTTCGATTTGGGAACATTAGGTCCTCGGCCAAGTAATCGTTACAACATCGCCAATCCTGATTTACAGCCGGAAACGATATTGACCTGGGATTTTGGTTTCAAATTGCAAAACCAGCATTGGCAGGCTGAAGCCATCGGTTATGCATCCGATTATAACGACAAGATTACCAGTGTTCTGACGGGGGATGTAATTGCCGGAAGAGCCGTTGTGCAAAATCAAAATGTGAATAAAGTGCAGCTTTACGGTGCGGAGATTGGCGCTCGCTATTTTGCCGGTGATCGACTCGAACTTTACAGCAGCCTTAATTACAGTCTTGGCGATGAATTTTTCGAAGACGGTAAGCGTTTGCCTGCCGACCGTATTCCGCCTTTAAACGGTCGCTTTGGCCTGTATTACAAGCTGATGCCAACGCTATGGCTGGAGTCATACACACGCTTCGCAACCCGGCAAAATCGGTTAAGCGGTCGCGATTTAGTCGATCCGCGTATTAACCCGAACGGTACCGGCGGCTGGGCGACGCTAAATCTGCGGGCAGGCTGGAAGCCCGACTCGCGTTGGGCTTTGCAATTGGATCTTGAAAATGTGCTGGATAAAAACTACCGGGAACACGGCTCCGGTATCGACGCAGCTGGCATTAACGTGATTGCCAGTCTGCGAATCACCTTATGAACATTAGAGAGCCTCGAAAACCCCTGCACTTCGATAAACTTATACCAATCCCAATAAATTCATATCTTATTGTTTCTTAGCTGGTTGAAGGCTAGCTCAACGTTAAGGGTTAACCGTTCCCCTGTCCATAGATCACCCTTGTGGTGAAGCCTGTCGAAGGGTGAGTCGAAGTCTGTCCTGAGCATGGCCAATGGGCAGGACTAGATCATTACACTCATTCAACAAGCTACTTGTGCTAACGTTGAAGATGCCCCCTATTTTGCCCCATGGGGATATTGTTTCTCCTGCCAGGCCTTCTATTCTTCCCTCGGTTACCACCTAAAACCACAGCCGCGATGAGCCTGGTATTTAAGACAGCGCAACAACGCTCTTATCGCGTCCATTAAAACGAAGGCAAGCAACAAGACTTGCCATCCATAAAAAATAAAAACAATGAAAACCACACCTTTCCCGCAAGTCATCGTCCTTTTGCTAATAGCATCCATGATTGGTATTGTCGTCAAAAGCGTATTAACCAACGTAGATTTGAATGCCTTACAGGCAGCCAGTATCACTAGCCATACATCCGCCGAACAAACCAAATCTGCCATCTGGTATGTTAGCAACCGAGATGAGGCGCTCAAGCATATTAAGGAATGCCGTAAAGATATTAGCCTGAGCTATACAAAAAACTGTATTAACGCCGAATATGCGATAAAAATAATTGGTCAATAATTAGAGTCTACTCATTAAATATATCCAATTGATTTATAATGGATAAATGTATATTTTTGGTATAATAGTGCATGAAAAATGAGCCATCATCCCCAAAAAGCGTGCACTTATGATTCGAACCACCAGCTCAACACAAC
>JAUYMX010000193.1 GCA_030699345.1 Methylococcaceae bacterium | reverse complement strand
GTAGACGTACAGCAAGGCAATATGATTGATCAAGACATGGTCGATCAACTGCGCCCCAACATGACTAAACGCCAAGTGCTTTACATTATGGGCTCACCCATGCTGACGGATTATTTCCACCAAAACCGCTGGGATTTTCTTTACTCAGAACAGCTGGATGGCGGTGAAAGAAAGCAAAAAAGAATCACCTTATTCTTCGAAAATGATCAAGTAGTTGGGATACAAGGCGAGTTTAGACCCAGCGAATTGGCGGTTAACAAGCCCTCTCCAGAAATTAATATCGATGTCCCCAAACGCGATCTTGAAAAAACTCTCTGGGAAACCATTACCGGTTGGTTTGGCTTTGACGGCACTGACGTCGATAGCACAACGGCTAAATCACCTAAATCATCAGAAATACCTTCAGATCAATCAAATGCGGGAAATTTACCGCTGTAACTAAAACGCTTTAGCCTCGTTTATTATTTATTTTCGCTCGTTGCCGTCTGGCATCTTTCGGATCGTTTAACAGCGGCCGGTAAATTTCTACCCGGTCGCCCGGCGCCAAAGCTTGGTTCAGCTGGCAGAGCTTGGCAAACAGCCCCACTGCCAGCTCTCCCAAGCCAAGTTCAGGGAATTTCTGTCTTAACCCAGAGGCATTAATTGCCTCTGCAACACTAGCGCCTGCAGCAAGACTTACAATCACTATTTCTTGCCTTTCAGGCGTGGCATAAGCGACTTCAACTTCAATCATTGCTATATAACTGCTTGGCTCGCTCGGTAAAAGAGCTGACCATGGTGTTACAAATTTGATGGAATACCGCACCGAATGCCAAGTTTGCCAACAATCCTGACATTTCAAATTCTAAATCCAGGGAAATTTTGCTGGCGTCTTCTCGTAACGGCATAAAATTCCATACGCCATCCAGGCTTGTAAACGGACCGTTCAATAACGACACCGTAATTCGACCACCTGGATCAACAGTATTCCGGGTTGAAAACGATTTCTTAAACCCGCCTTTCGCAATCATTAATTCAGCCTCAATAACATCGCCTGCACGACTGATGATACGGCTGCCGCTACACCAAGGCAAAAATTGCGGGTACTGCTCAATATCGTTTACCAACTCAAACATACGTTGCGCAGAAAACTTGACCAGTGCGCTTTTTTGAATAAGCGTCATGACTACAGCACTCCCACTACATGCAAAAATACTAAAAATACCGCCGAGGGTGCGACATATTTAACCAATACAATCCAGACTTTATAACCTTGAGACGGCATTGCCAGTTCTTGTGCGCTATGTTGCTGATGCATTATCCAGCCGGTAAATACGGCGATACAAAACCCACCGATCGGCAACATCAGATTCGCCGTTAAATAATCCAATAATTGAAATATTGTCCGGTCGAATAGCTTAACGTCCGACCATACATTGAAAGAGAATACCGTACCCAAGCCCAGCACCCATAAAGCAGCACCGGCCCACACACAGGCTTGCTGCCTAGTTACATTTCTATTTTCAACCAGCCAAGCAACCGCCGGTTCAATCAATGAAATGGATGAGGTTAATGCCGCCACCACCAACATCACAAAAAATAAAATGCCAAATAACCAGCCGCCGGTCATATTGCCGAAGGCTAGCGGTAAGGTTTCAAAAATCAGCCCTGGCCCTGAAGTAGCTTGCAGATTATTGGCAAACACAATCGGGAAAATAGCGATACCTGCCAATAGCGCTACAACGGTATCCGCACCGGCAACAAGCATAGAAGTTTTAGCGATCGAAATATTGTTAGGCAAATAGGCTCCGTAAACCATGATGGCCCCCATGCCGAGACTCAAGGTAAAGAAGGCATGGCCCATTGCAGTCAACACGGCATCAGCGTTTAACTTGCTGAAATCCGGGGTGAATAAAAAACGCAGCCCCTCATTATAACTGCCGGTAGTCATTGCGTAGCCAACCAACAAGATTAGCAATACAAATAGACTCGGCATTAACAAACGCACGGCTTTCTCCAAGCCATTATTAACGCCGCGATTAACAATCCACATGGTGGCAAACATGAACAAGCTGTGCCAAAAAATCAGCTGGATCGGACTGGCAACAAAATCACCGAATATCTGTTTAATCCCTGCGGCATCTTCGCCAGAGAAACTTCCCACAAAAGCTTTCAACACATACGCAGAAGCCCAACCGGCAATAACGCTGTAATACGAAAGAATCAAAAATCCAGCAACCACGCCCAGCCAGCCCAAATAATGCCAGTTGTGATCCGCGCCCGATTCTTCGGTTAATGTTTTAAGCGCATCAATCGGATTCTGCCGGGTATGCCGTCCCATCATAGTTTCAGCGATCATGATGGGAATACCGATCAACAAGATGCACAACAAATACACCAAAACAAACGCGCCGCCACCGTTTTCGCCAGTAATGTAGGGGAACTTCCAGATATTACCCAACCCGACTGCCGATCCCGTGGCCGCTAAAATGAATGCCAACCGTGATGACCATTCATTGTGTGTTTTCTGTATATTCATTATGCGAACGCCTGTTATCTGTAGTTTAAAAGCTCTAGGCTTTTCGAAAATCGGGTAAAATAACACAGTATCACCTCACGCCAGTCTAAAAAATCCAGCCCAACATCATGGCCGATAAAAAATCTAAAAAAAGTAAAACCCAGCAAAACGGCACTATTGCTGTCAATCGCCAAGCAACTCATGAATATTTTATTGAGGAACGCTTTGAAGCAGGCA
>JAUYMX010000176.1 GCA_030699345.1 Methylococcaceae bacterium | reverse complement strand
TCTTTGCACATACTCGGACCTATAAATGGTACCGAGGGCCGGAATCGAACCGGCACGATGTCACCATCACCGGATTTTGAATCCGGCGCGTCTACCAGTTCCGCCACCCCGGCAAAGAAGCGACATTATAGAAATCAACCTCGCTAATGGCAACACTTTTTTGGGGTGTTTTTAGAGCACCTAACCTGATAATATCGCCAGCCTATGAAAAAAAGTGACTTTGTTTATCAATTACCCCCCCATTTAATCGCCCAAAAACCACTGCCAGAGCGGGATGCAAGCCGTTTGTTATGTATGCATCGTGATGACGGAAGTCTAAGTAATAAGCAGTTTGCCGATTTTATTGATTTAATTGATGAACGCGATTTACTGGTTTTTAATGACACCAAAGTAATTCCGGCTCGGCTATATGGTCAAAAAATTAGCGGCGGTAAGATTGAAATTCTTATTGAGCGTGTATTGGATCAGCATCATGCGTTAGCTCATATTCGCGCCAGCAAGTCGCCAAAGCCAGGCAGCGTACTTGAGTTAGACGGTGGTTTTAGTTGTGAGGTACTGGGGCGGGTCGATGATCTGTTTGAATTGCGATTTAACGGTGATGTTGATGTGTTAGATATTCTGGGGCAGATTGGTCATATCCCATTGCCGCCTTATATAACCCGCGCCGATGATGAATCTGATTTGACACGCTATCAAACCGTGTTCGCCAAGCAGTCCGGTGCAGTCGCGGCACCCACTGCGGGACTGCATTTCGATCAGGCGATGATGGCAAAGATTGCCGCGAAAGGTGTAAGAACGACTTTTGTGACTTTGCATGTGGGGAGTGGCACCTTTCAACCGGTTAGGGTGGAGGATTTGTCCCAGCATCTCATGCACAAGGAATATTTTGCCGTGGAGACTGATACCGTTACGGCCGTAGAACAGGCCAGAGCTAGAGGTGGGCGCGTTATTGCGATTGGTACGACGGCGGTTAGGGCATTGGAGTCTGCTTCGCAAAGCGGCGCTTTAGCTGCGGGTTTTGGTGATACCCAGTTATTTATTACTCCCGGCTATGAATTTAAATCAGTGGACGCATTGCTGACTAATTTTCATTTGCCGGAATCGACGTTGTTGATGTTGGTGTCTGCTTTTGCCGGTTACGATCATGTTATGAATGCCTATCGGCACGCGGTAGAAAATTCATATCGCTTTTTTAGTTATGGCGACGCGATGTTTTTGAGTCGCTAACCTGCCTCACATCCTCAACATACAAGCAAAATCCGGAGTCTCCTCGTTGTTATGATTTTTTCCCCACAAGTTCCGAACAAAAAAGATCCTCTGGTTAACTGGACTGGATTATCCGGTTGCGGTGATGCCTTAGCACTGGCGGCGGCGATCAAAAACGAAAATCGTCTGTTTATTATCGTAACCCCCGATAACCAGACGGCATTGCGTTTGGAACATGAACTGGCCTTCTTTTTAGATAGCGAATATCCCATTTTGCAGTTCCCGGACTGGGAAACATTGCCTTATGACGTGTTTTCGCCGTTGCCGGAAATTATTTCCGAGCGCTTAAAAACGCTGGCGTTACTACCGCAAGTTAAACGCGGGGCCCTCGTGGTGTCAGTGGCAACATTAATGCATCGGCTGGCGCCCAGAGAGCACGTGCTTGCCAATAGTTTTTCAATAAAGCTGGGCGATCAATTCAACCTGGAATTAAATCGCATTAAGCTGGAAAGTGTCGGCTATCACTGTGTCTCGCAGGTTTATCAGCACGGTGAATTTGCAGTCAGAGGCGCGATTGTCGATTTATTTCCGATGGGCAGTAAGGTGCCGTTTCGGATTGAGTTATTTGATGAAGACATCGACTCTATTCGCACCTTCGATCCTGAAACCCAGTTGTCACTGGAAAAAATTGAGCAGATTCAGTTATTCCCGGCCCGCGAATTTCCGTTTACCGATGAAGCTATAAAACATTTTCGGCAGGCATTCAGGGAGTATTTTCCACAAGCCTCGCCCAAAAATACCCTGTATACGGATGTCAGCAAGGGCATAACGCCAGGCGGTATCGAATACTATTTGCCGTTATTTGTAGATCAAACGGCCACGTTATTTGATTACCTGCCGAATTCCGCCACGATGGTGACCTCGGCAGATTTTGCGGTTACCGCGCAGACTTTTTATGCTGAAGCAGAAGAACGCTTCCAACAACGTAAAAATGATGTTGAGCGGCCGTTGTTAGCCCCCGAATTATTGTTTTTATCGACAACTGAGCTGAATGAAAAATCCGCCCGCTTTACGCGCATCAATATTGCCAATGGCCCCTTAGATGGCAGCGCGCAAGTCAATTTCGGTTGTCAGCCACCGCCCGACTTAACCATCAATGCCAAGTTGAGCGAGCCCGCTCAAGCTTTGCGGCAGTTTATGGAGCAATCAAAAGCCAGGGTGTTGTTTGTTGCCGAGTCGGCAGGCCACCGCGAAGCGTTAATTGATAAGTTACGGCAGAACAAAATCGCCCTAAAGCCTATTGAAAGTTGGTCGGCATTTGTAGCGACTGAATCATCGCCGCATGTTCTGATTGCCCCGATGGATCATGGCTTGTGGCTGCAACAGCCCGCGCTGGCTATCATCACCGAAAGCCAGTTATCGGGTGAAAAAGTCCAACAGCGGCGCAGGAGACGAAGGGCGTCGGTGCGTGCGCTGGAAAATATGGTCAATAATCTCAATGAATTGACCGTAGGTTCGCCGGTAGTGCATCAAGAGCATGGCGTCGGTCGTTATTTGGGCTTGCAGCTGTTACAAATTGGCGGCATCGAAGCGGAATTTTTAACGCTGGAATATGCCAATAACGACAAACTTTATGTGCCTGTTTCGTCATTGCATGTGATTGGCCGCTATACCGGCATTAGCCCGGAAAACACGCCATTGCACAAACTTGGCGGCGATCAGTGGAGCAAAGCCAAGAAAAAAGCCATCGAGCGTATTCGCGACGTGGCCGCCGAGTTGTTGGAAATTCATGCCAAACGCGCCGCCAAAGCAGGCCATGCTTTTGATGTCGAAAATACCGAGTACCAGGCATTTGCAGACGCGTTCCCGTTTGAAGAAACGCCGGATCAGCAGTCGGCTATTGAAGCCATTTTGGTCGATATGGCCAGTCCGCAGCCGATGGATAGGGTGATTTGCGGCGATGTCGGTTTTGGTAAAACCGAAGTGTCGATGCGCGCAGCTTTTATCGCTGTGCAAAGCGGCAAACAAGTTGCGGTGTTAGTGCCGACGACCTTATTGGCGCAGCAGCATTTTCAGAATTTCCGCGATCGGTTTGCCGATTGGCCGGTGCGTATTGAGGTGATGTCGCGCTTTGTCAGTCCCAAGCAGCAAAAGGAGATTCTCGACGAATTGGAGCAGGGTAAAGTCGACATCGTCATCGGTACCCATAAATTGTTGTCCAATGAGATTAAATACAAAGCCTTGGGATTGGTCGTTATCGACGAAGAACACCGCTTTGGTGTGCGCCAGAAAGAGCATTTTAAAAAGTTGCGTAACGAGTTGGATATGCTGACCTTGACGGCAACGCCGATACCGCGCACCTTGAATATGGCGATGGCGGGCTTAAGAGATATTTCCATTATCGCCAGCCCGCCGCCCAATCGCCATGCGATTAAGACCTTTATCAGCGAGTGGGTGGATGCGCAAGTGCAGGAAGCCTGTTTGCGGGAAATCAAGCGCGGCGGGCAAGTGTTCTTTTTGCATAACGATGTCAAAAGCATGGAGAAAATGACCGCCGAGTTGGCGGCGCTGGTGCCGGAAGCACGCATCGAAATGGCGCACGGGCAAATGCCGGAGCGAGAGCTTGAGCGCATCATGCTGGATTTTTATCACCAGCGTTTTAACATTCTGGTGTGTTCGACCATTATCGAGAGCGGCATCGACATTCCCAGCGCCAATACCATTATTATCAATCGCGCCGACAAGCTGGGGCTGGCGCAGCTGCATCAGTTGCGCGGCCGGGTAGGGCGTTCGCATCATCGTGCCTATGCTTACTTTATGGTGCCGCCGAAAGCGTTAATTAGCAAAGATGCCGTCAAAAGGCTGGAGGCGCTGGAAGCATCCGGTGATTTGGGCGCGGGCTTCATGTTGTCATCGCACGATATGGAAATACGCGGTGCGGGTGAGTTGTTGGGTGATGAACAAAGCGGCCAGATTCAGGAAATCGGCTTTACGCTGTATACCGAATTGCTGGAGCGTGCGGTCAGCGCATTAAAGTCCGGTAAACAGCCTGAGCTGGATGCGCCGATGGATAGGGGGCCGGAGGTTGATTTGCAAGCATCGGCGCTGATCCCGGAAGATTATCTGCCGGATATTCATGCACGCTTGGTGTTATACAAACGCATCTCCAGTGCCGAAAATCATCAGGAATTACGGGATTTACAGGTGGAAATGATCGACCGTTTCGGCTTGTTGCCGGAGCCGGTCAAAACCTTATTCAGTGTTGCCGAGCTCAAGCTGCAAGCGGAAACGTTGGGCGTTAAAAAAATCGAAGCCAACGCGGCTGGTGGACGGATTATTTTTACGTCTACGCCTAATATCAATGCTGATCAGTTGATACTGCTGATACAAACGCAGGCGCAAAGTTATAAATTTGATGGCGCCGATAAATTACGCTTTATAAAACCATTTGAGACGGTTGAACAGAAGCTGGAGTTTATTACTGAGTTGTTGAAAAAATTAACGCCGGTCGGATTGGGGAAATGATGACGGTCAGGGCATTACTTTTTAGTTTAGTGATGGGGCTGTTTAGTGGGCTAGTGGGGGCGGAAGATCGGGCCTATCAAGTCGAGCTGATTGTTTTTACTCAGAATTTTCCTAACACCGAGCTATTTGACCAGACGGAAAGCAAGATCACCTGGCCGACCGGAATAACCGAGATTTCTGATCAGCAGCGTGCGACAAATACGACACTAGACGAAAGTCTTTCTTTGCTCAGCAAGAGCCCAAATTATCGGGTGATTAAGTATGCGTCCTGGGTCCAAAGCTTGGCTGCAGTTAGCGCCGGTGTGCCGGTACGTATTCGCAGCACGGATGGTCAATTGCATGGCTATCTGCAATTGCTACAGGAACAAACGCTGCGTGTTAATGTTGAACTTGAGTACCCTTCCGGGCTCAGTGATAATTTGGGCAACTTGATTTTGTATCGCCTGAACGAAAATCGCCCCGTCAAGCTGGGTGATATTTATTATTTAGATCATCCAAGAATCGGGGCGATTGTAAAAGTCACCGGGCTTTAAAGTGCGTTGCTAAATCCAGCCGGAAATGGCGTCGACATTGCGTTTACTGAACTTTTTCAGATTTCTTCTGCTTTAGATAATGCACGATAGCTTGGGTATCTTCAGCGCTGATTAATGCTTCGAAACTGGGCATCTTAGTACCGGCTCGGTAAGCCGGAGCATTTCGAATAAAGCCTGCGAGTTCTTGTTCTTTAAAGTATTCGCTAACATTTTTAGGGATGTTTAATTCAGGTCCGACAGTGCCGCCTGCAAGATTGACAGAATGGCAGCGAATACAATAACGACTAAATAAGCTAAAACCGTTTTTGACCTGGGGATTCTTGCTGTTTGTTGGCGCGGCAGCACCATAATATTCTGTAGTAGGTTGTAACGACACGGTAACTAATTGAAATGGCCACGGATAACGCCATTCATCGAGCCCTGCCTTAGACCAGACTAAATAATAGGGCTCAGGGGTGATGGTTTTTTTGCCAAACTTAAATGACTGCCAGTTATTGCTGTCGGCTGAATTATCTTTAAAGGCGATATAACCTTGTTCTTGAAGGGCATCGGGGTAGGTCATCGCTACTTTGTAGCCATCGGTCGCGGTAAATACCACCATCCAATCCTCACTGTGCTGACCATCTGGTATGGCGAGTTTCTTAATGATGTCCGACAGCAGATACGCTTGGTATTGTTTGGCGGATTTGTAAACCGGATCATGGCTAATGTCTATTGTTTGCGCTTTCAGTGAGTGCGCCAGATCGGTGCTGGTTAGTTCAAATTTAGGCCAGTCGGCGGCTAAGCTTGATTGAGCCCAGATAAAAATTATCAGGCTGAGAATGCATTGTTTGTTGTTCATAAATGTCCTCTCAAATGTCGTAGTAGTTCAATAAGTTGATCTTCGTCAACCGGTTTGGTCAAGTAAAAATCAAAGCCTGCGGACAATGCTTCGGATATTTTTTGTTCGTCGGCATAGGCGCTGATGGCGACTATGTGCAGTCGATTATGTTGCTCTCGGAGCATTTTGATCAATTCCAGGCCGGTCATTAATGGCATGTTAAGGTCGATGAGGGCCAGGTCATATTGATTGCTGTTAAGCCGTTGTAGAGCTTGTTTACCATTGCTGACAGCGTCTACTACGCAGTCTTGTAGTTCTAATAAGTTGGCTAGCAATAGCAAATTGATGTCGTTGTCATCTGCAATTAAAACGCGTAACGAACCTTGGTTGCTAAGTACTGATGGTTTTGAATAGCTGGCCGCGCTGCTCTTTTTGGTGCTGGCAGGTAAGGGGATGCTAATTGAAAAAACACTGCCTGCGCCGACGCTGCTGGTTACTGACAATTCGCCATGCATTGAGTTAACCAGCTCGCGGGTAATCGCTAATCCTAAACCGACACCTTCTCGTATGTAGTCAGTGGGGTTAATCTGTACAAAAGGAGAAAAAATTGCAGTTAAATTTTCTTCGGCAATGCCGGGCCCCGTGTCGACAACGGACAGTTTTAGGTGTCCGCCCTGGTATGCAGAACTTATCGTAATTTGCCCTTGGTCGGTATATTTGATGGCGTTGTTAAGCAAGTTGGTAATGATTTGTCGAATGCGTTTTTCGTCACCCTTTAACAAATGGGGAATCGCTGCATTGATGACTATGAGGGGCAGTTTTTTTTCTTCAGCCTGAAGTTTAAAAATATCAATAACGCCACTTAGAAGTATTTCAAAATCAAAGTCATTAATATTTATTTTAAGTTGGCGGGACTCAATGGCGGCAATATCCAGTAAATCAGTGATGAGCGTCAGTAGGTGGTCACTACATTGTTTGATAATTTCGATTTGTTTCTTGTCGTTTTCTGCCAGAGATGATTTTTTTTGGATTAATCGGGTGAATCCTACTATGCCATTTAATGGCGTGCGGAGTTCATGACTGATGTTAGCCAGGAATTGACTTTTGGCTTTATTGGCGGTTTCGGCGGTATTTTTGGCTTTTAGCAAATCGGCCGTTCGCTCATCAACAATTGACTCTGTTTGAAAATGCCGTCCTGTCAGCATTAACAGGCCTATGCCCAAGAAACTGGTAAACAATAAACCACTGATTAAAACCCACCAGATAGACCAGTGAATACGCGAGTTTTCCATTACGAGGTCATGGTAAAAATTCACTTGCCATTGCTGGTTGGCGACCTGGAGTAAGTAGTGTTTATATGGCGCAATATTAGGCGTGTGGTGGCTGCTGTATATTGTTATAGGATCAGCAAATGAGTTGTTTTTCGCACTGATTGTTAAAAAACAACCATGATTGTTCAGTTCTTCCAGTGCTTGTTGAACCAGTTCTTTTATCGTAATAGATGTCACGATGTAGCCGAGTAATGTGTTATCTGCGTGTGAAAAAACCGGTGTTGAAAAGTTGATGATGTCTTTTTCATGCGAAAGATATTCGGTTTCTTGGGTGCCGTAGATTCTGTCGAGGACATGCTGAGGAATAGCACTTGGCGCCTCTGTCTGTTTATTGAGTAAAGTGGTAAATGCTGTTTGACTGGTTTTAGCGTTATTGATGGGAAACCATCTAATGGCTTTAATTTCTTTAAATGGCGACAGGGTGCGAACGCTAAATAAAGAAAACTCTTTAGCTTCGACAGAGTGAGAACCTATAAAAAAATTTGTTATTGCATTAATGGCGCGAAAATCGCCGGCAATGCGGTTTTTTAAAGCTTGAGATAGCGTAATCGATTGATCAAGAAGCTGCTGATGGTGTTGCTCTTGTTCTGCTTTACGGACATAGAAAAAAAATATCACAACTAAGGTAAAGCTTATCAGTAGTGGTATTCCTACTGAGATGCGTCGCTTAGTCCAAATGGTTTTCGGTTGGGCAAAGGCGGCAAGCATTAATGGGGTGAATACTAAAACACCAATGGTGTCGCCGACCCACCAGCTAACCCAATTAACGGTGATTTCTGTTGCGGTGACGATGTTAGCCAAGACCATTGCAGCGATGCCTATTGATGCCGGTATTAAGCAGCTTAATGGGCCGCCAAGCAGCATAAATAATAAAATACTACGATCGTCTGTTAAGGGCGTTGGAAAACCGACAAAGCGTTTGATCAGCGCTGTGCCGACCAGTGCGCAGCAGGTGGCGCCAAAGCCAGTGGCTGCGTAGATGGGGAGGGAGGTGTCGGTAAAACCAAAGGCATAGGCGCTGATGCAAAAATTGCCAATAAAGATTGCAGGCCAGATGCGTGAACCTAATAAAAGCATTGCGGCTAAGGAAATGCCTGCTGGAGGCCATAATCCACCAGCGTTGCTGGGTGGAACTTTTAGGAGTAGGCCTAATAAACCAAAAATAAAATAACTAATCGCGACAAGCCCGATTACACCTATGTATCTAAATGGCTTGCCGGTAATCATTTATAAAGTGGCATGTTTAATCGCCTGCTTGATTTTTATTACGGCTGATTGGTTCAATTGCGCGGTTCGATTGTGTTGATTGCAAAGCGCACCTCTAAATCCTAAGTAATCAGGATTTAGAGGCATAAGTTTGGCAATGTCATCTACTTTGAGTGAGCCTGCTAATCCGCATAACAATGGGTGCTGCCTAGTGAGTTTGACAAATTGTGTAATCGTGACGGGTGCCATCACTTGAGTTAATGAGCCTTTTTGTTTATCCATGGTGTCGAGCATCACACCTTTAAAGCCACTATTTTTTAGCGTATTCAAGATGGTTAAATCCGGTTGCGTATCGGCAAATAATACTGCGATTAATCCGGTACGCTGCTGTTGCCAAAGATCAGTATGGCTGCGTAATTTTTGCAGTGTTGCCAGCCAGTCGCCGTCCGGGAAAAAACCGATTTTGACATAATCAACGCCGGTATTAACCATGTCATCAACTGCCTTAAAGACGCTGTCCGGATGCATGGGTAAATCACCAATCGTCGCGCTTATTGGGCAAATACCGTTAATGGCAGTAACAATTGTTATAATGAGGTCGATTTCCAATGCACCTAGCGCGCCTTTGCTTGGCTGTTTCAGGTCGATAATATCAACCTCTGCGTCCAGTGCCAATTGGGCTTCTTGTAGGCTGTTAACACTGGCTAGCATGCCCGTCATGCCTTGATCTCCGCTGTGTGTTTTTCAATAATTGCCATTAGCCAACTCCAAGCTTCAAGATCTCTAACGCCAGCGGTTTTTTCCAAGACGATACGCATATAGTCAAGCTCTGCAGTTATCTTTTCCAAAGGCAACCTGTCTAGGCGGCTGATTAAAATTGCAGCTTCCAATACGGAATATTGGGCTCGGTTGAAGCCCTGGAAGGGAGCATGGTTAACAGTGTGAATGGCTTTGCAAAACAATTTTGGCCGAACTGGATCTTCTTCAATTCGCACCAATTCGACTTCAGTGTGAGCAAGGGTGCAGTCAAGAACGGCCCCAGCAATTTTTTCTGCGGGTTTAATCGGCCACTCACGTCGGCCAGTTAAACAACCGGCAAAAATACGCACATCATCGCAGTAATTAAGCACTGCGGTTTGCGTTGAAATTAGATTTTCCAGCGTAGTGGACGGGCGGAAGGGCAGAATAACGACGTCATCACCGTCAACATGAATACCCATAGGGGCAATGTGTGCAGTGCCATGACGATTTTGCGTGGTAACGATAATTTCTTGAATCATGAATGTTTTTTTAAAGTGCTTCCAGCAGGTTTGAAAGTATGCAGGTCTATGGTCGGCTCTGTTGTTTGTGTGGCGCATCCCCAGTTTAAGGCTTGATCTTGGGTGAAACGTTTGCCTAGTTGCCAGGCAATTTGTGCGCGAGCGAGTTCAACGCCTAGGTAGAAGGCATGTCCGCCGTCGTTTTCAACATGCAATTTAGGATATAAATCGAATGGATCGGTGGCCGTGTGGAAACCATCGCGATTATAGATATGTACGCCTTCTTCGCTAGTTTGAATTCGAAAACTGGGGTCTTTGATTTGTGCAGCCCACTCTTTGATGTCTTCCAATTGATTAGGGTAAGGCGATGATTCGTGTAATGCCATCAAGCCAGCGTCGATGTGTTTTGGTAAGGTGTTTTGTTGTTTTGCGGCAAACATTATTCGCCGTGCAAGATCGGCTTCTTTGATGGCTCGGCAAGCATGTTTGCTAACTTGAGTTGCCAGAATATTATTGATGTCAAGTTCAGAGCAGATGCCCAGTAATAAGGCATTCATACCCATAGTGTCAGCATGAGTCAGTTCGGTGATATTACCGACGCCCAACATCATTTCAATTTCAGGGTGTTTTTTTCTTACGTGGTGGTAACGCACGATGGATTGAGTGAAACCAAAAATGCAGGGGATCTAAAATAGGATCGACAATAAAAGCGCGATTTTTTCTTTGCATTTCGTCAATGGCTCTATCCAATGATGCAAGATCTTCATGCTTTTCGGGGATTAAAATCGGGGTTGCAGCGACTTCATCAGCAATCCATAGCGTGCTTTCGTGCAAGCTAAGCATGTAATCTGCTCCCGCTTTGCCGCCACGCAATAAGTCATTTGCATCGAGTGAGTCAATGCTCACCACAAAACCAGCTTGCTTTAACGCCTGAATGGTTTCTTCCAAGTGCGGAAAGTCGGTGCTAGGTAGGCAGCCAATATCAATAACATCTGCGCCGTTGCTTTTATAGTAGAAAGCACGATTTACAATTTCTTCGATGCCGACATTCGGGGCGTCGACAATTTCAGCAAAAATTTTTACTTGGTAATGACTTAAATCCGGTTTATGAGCCGCCTGCCCAAAATACATAGGTAAGTCTTTAAGCTCTTCAGGTCCGCGTTCAACCGGAATATTCAAAGTTTGAGTTAAAACATCGATGTCTCCGCGGCAGCGGCCCGGAAGTATGATACGTGTGGCGCCGAAAGTGTCCGTTAAACGGCGTGCAACCATGTCAGTCGTCATGAGCGCGGCAACTTTTAGACCCAATTCGTGAACTGTATAGGTAAATGGTGGCTGCATTTTAGCCAGAATGCTGCATAACTGGCGTTCCGCCAATTTGCCGGTAAGGAAAAGTATGTGTTCAGTCATGCTTTAGATTAGATGTTTTTATCGAAAGCTTTGTATTGCCTAGGCTATCGAAAGCAATGGTTGTGGTAGATATAAGGCTAAATGGGCCGCTTTTTGCAGGCGCCATAATATCTTTAAATTATACCTGACTAGGTTATTGATCCGAGTAAAAGGTGACAGGCAATTGTTGATAGTGGCTAGGGTAGCATTGACATCTATGCCCTTTCTAATTTACAGTTAGCGCCGCATAAAGATTATGTAACTGATCTGTAAATAACTATTACTATAACCCATTGGAGCACTTATCATGGCACAAGCATTA
>JAUYMX010000173.1 GCA_030699345.1 Methylococcaceae bacterium | reverse complement strand
TGGTCGTCGTCGGTGATCCATACTCTATCAGGCTTATTCACAGCCGATCTCCACAGGTAAAAAGATTGAAAACACGGTGTTGCCAGGCTCGCTGCTGCACTCAATCAAGCCGCCATGTTGGTTAATGAGCGATTGGGCAATGGATAAGCCCAAGCCTGTGCCTTCCGCGCGACTGGTAATCATGGGATAAAAAATTTGCGTAATCATGTCGGCATCAATGCCTGGGCCATCGTCAATCACGTCGCATTTGATCACCAGTTTGTAGCGTTTACGACCGATGGTCAGGTGGCGTTGAATGCGGGTTTTAATGACGATATTGCCTTTGCCGTTAGTTGCCTGTACGGCATTTCTGACGATGTTTAAGATAGCTTGAATCAGTTGATCTTTATCGCCCTGTATCTCAGGAATACTGGGGTCATAGTCTGATTTTATGGTCAACGTGCCGCTGGCTTCTGCTTGGACCAATTGTCTTACCCGTTCCAATACTTCGTGAATGTTAAGTGCTTTTTTGTTGGGCAGTTTATTGGAGCCCAGCATTTTATCCATCAGGCTTTGCAAGCGATCCGATTCGGCAATAATGATGCGGGTGTATTCTTTAAGTTCCTGGCTATCCAATTCCATATCTAACAGTTGCGCCGCGCCGCGTAGACCGCCCAATGGATTTTTTATTTCATGCGCCAGGCCGCGAACCAGTAGTCGGGCGGTATTTTGTTGGCTGAGTAATCGCTCTTCTTTGGAAATGCGTAAATGATTATCCACCTGTTGAAACTCGACCAGTAATTCATCGAATTTATCATCCTTCAGTAACGGTGTTGCGCTCAGGTTAATAGTGACGCTCTGGCTGGTGCGGTTAAGCATCATTGCGCTTGCCATCATCGGTTCTAAGCTCGCTGCACATTGTTGAATGTTAACCAGCAACATCGGCTCAGACACTTTAAATATCTCTGCAGCAGATAAACCCAATAGATGATGCGCGCTGTCTGCAAATAACACTTCCCCGGCGGTGTTTATATAAATCAGCGTCAACTCGCTATCAAATAGCAAAATGGCAGAGTTTAAGTGATCAAGAATGCGTTTATGCATAGCCTGTAAGAGGTTAAATAAGATGAAGAGGACTTACTCGTGAAACTAGCAGATTGCGGGCCAACATTATTGCTGCCCTCATCTTTAAGCCGATTAATCACAAAGTGGCGTTAAATAAGCGTTGAATCAGTAAAAGAAAAGGAAAATTTTAGAGATTTCCAAATAGCTATTAAAACCAAAAGAGATATTGCACCATAAGTGATCGTTACGCACTAAAGTTGTGCGTTTTGGGCTATCTAATAGTCTAATTGAATGGGGATTTTGATTCAGGAGCAGTTTCGGAAATAACACCGGCACCAAAACTAAAAACTTTAGCGCATAAAAAAACCGACTGAGAAGTCGGTTTTTTTAAAGAATTCATGGTGCCCAGGGGCGGAATCGAACCGTCGACACGAGGATTTTCAGTCCTCTGCTCTACCGACTGAGCTACCTGGGCATTTAACGCGGTGTTTTTTTGAGGTGGTGCCCAGGGGCGGAATCGAACCGTCGACACGAGGATTTTCAGTCCTCTGCTCTACCGACTGAGCTACCTGGGCATACCTGCAAAAAGAGCGCCATTAAACTCGATTATCTGTACTCAGTCAACCTTTT
>JAUYMX010000172.1 GCA_030699345.1 Methylococcaceae bacterium | reverse complement strand
GCGCAGGACGTTATCAGTAACGATGCCGCGAGTTTAATGACGAGCTTCGGTTTAGTCATTTAATACATATCCTGGTTATTTTGTGGTCTTGTAGGGTCGTTGCAGCAATTGTAAGGTTTTGATGTTGCCATTTTGATTGATAGTGACGGCATTTTTACGGATTTTAATAATTTTAATGTTGCCCGGTATGGTTTGGCCTTGTTTGGCTTGCACGCCGTTGATGGTTGCCCATTTGGATTGTCCGGAGATCCAGATTGCTGATAATCGGGGGTCTGCTTCGATGCTAATCTCGGCAGTTTCTGGCGTATTAACTGGATAAGCCGGTCGAGTGGGATCTTGTGCAACCGCGTGGCTTGGTAATGACACTATAGATAAAAAAAATGTAGGCAATAATATTTTAAACACCTAACCAACCCTCTTCAAAACTGAGTGTGACTACGTGGATGGTGATTTCTGCCACCGGATATTCTTTAACTTGATAATCAATACTATCCCAAACAATGGCCCAAGGCAGGGCTTCCAGTGCCTTGAGATAATTAACGGTATCGGTGTAATTGCCGGTAAACGTGATCGCCAGTCCGTGCTTATAAATGGGGTGATGTTGTTGTTTCGCGTCTAATAAAGTGCTGGTGGGTAGCGTATCTAACTTGACCAAGGTCAATTGTTGATTCTGCTTAAGCATATCGCTTAACGCCTTAGCCATTAACGAAGCGGGCACAAATTTTTTGTTACCAAACATGATTTGTTCTTGCAGACCGCTGTATTGGGCTTTCAAATCAAGTAACTTAGCCTGGTTAACGGCATTAGGATCAGTTTTGCTGTTGTTTTCAAGTTGGGCTTCAACTTGTTGTTGGCTGGCTAGCTGCGAGTTGATGTCGGCTAGATGTTGCTGGAGAGTATTTTGTTTAAGCGAGATCGGCTGGTAAAAAAGGCTGTCCCAGCCGCTCCATAACCCGGCGAGAAGGGCGACGAAAACGATAATTTTTTCACGAGAGGTAAGGCTTTCAAATCTTTCTTGGAGTTTATTGAGCATGATCTTTGTCAGTGGGTTGCTCGGAACTGCTGAGGGTAAAGTCCATTTGTCCGGGGTGGGTGGTGGATTTTTGCATCGTAAGTTTAGCGAAAGATTGTCCTCTAAATGCCGGTTCTTGTTGAAAACGTTGGAATGTCATTGGGATTTGTTCCGGCTTAAAACTACTGCCTGCAAGTCTTAAACCCTGGTGTTGTTTATCAATATGGATGGCGGTCAACCAGACGTCAGGCGTGGATTGATTGGCGAGCGCCTGAAAATAGCTGGAAAACCCGTGTGACAGTTGTGCTTCTTTACCGGCAAGCAGCTGTAATGTTTGTGTGGCTTCATTGACACTATTTTGCCAAAGCTCGATTTCTGCAATTAACAATACATTAGGCTGTTGGTTGGACCGTGTCGATAAAAGTGAGTTTACCCGGGCTTGTTCTTTGTTAAGCGTGAGCTGTGCTTGCTTTAGCTCAGCTTCTAGGGTGCTGACATGCCACGACAAATAAGCACTAAAGCTTAAACACGACAGGACTACTGCGACCAAAATCGCAGTGTACAGCTTGATGCCGGACTGCTTGTGCTGTTGCGCGAGAATTTCACTGTATAAATTAACCTGTTGCATCAAAAAGCTTCCACAGCGTAGCGCAAAGTTGCACCAATCACCGGTGAACATCGGGATTGGGTGGCGTCATCCAGCAAAATATCACAATCGACAATCGCGGAAAGATCCATGATTCTGGCGGTGATGCCGTGATCACTGTTAAGGATATTTAATAATTCCTGGGTATTTTCTGCCAACGGAATAACCGCTAATCCAGAAATAGGCGGAATGCCGTAATAGCTTTCAACGTAATCCAGTGAACGTTGTATTTCCAGGGCCAGATTGTTTTGTTCAATACTGCTTTGGCTGTCATTACCGCTATTTTGCAACGCCAAGCCTAGGTCTCGGTAGCCAATATCAAAATTACGGGAGAGGTAAATAGTGCCTTCTTTTTGGATAAGGATAGTGCCTGAGGATTCTTGCAGATGCAGTACGGCAACACCGCGTTTATTTTCCGGTAGCAGTACCGCTAAATTGCGCAACACGGTTTCTTGAATATCGATAACTTTGAGTTGTAAGCCAGCCGCTGTCGCTTGATCGGCAAGCTCCTTAATTAAGGTATTGGGACTGGCGACTACCTCCAGCATTTTGTTGCTGTTGGCGCGCATTGATAACGGCACAGAATAATAATCGATAGCGGCCTTTTCGATAGCAAAGTCAATGAGATCAGCGATTTTCCAACGAATAGCTTCCCGCATTTCGTGTTCTGCAACAACAGGGGATTCAATGTTGACGCGGCGATAATTATCGGTGGTTAGCACCCAATGACAGCTGTATTCATCAAGCTTAAAGCGAGCAACCAGATCATGCAGCACAACTGATTGTTCAGTAATTTTTAGAATGGGGATAAATTCGCAATGGCTGAGCCTTAGCTTGTTATTGTCGGCTTTTTTAGCAACGGCTAGCGCAATGCCATTTGGCAAAAGGCTAATGCCGACAATGCCTTTATCTTCAGATTTTTTGCCAAACAATTTTTGCAACAGCTGCACGGCACATTTCCAGCGGAGTGAGTAAAAGTGTGATTCAGTATAGCGTAAGATAACGTTTTATATGATTCAAAAAAGCCATCGCTAGCGGCTTCAGGCATCTTTGGTAAATAACGTCGTTAGAAAATGCGAGCGCTGGGAATTTTACTGGCTGAGGGTGAAAGCTAGCGCAATAAACTTAAGTTATTGCGCTAATTGATTAGGTTGTTTATACAAGGTGTTATCAAGCAAAACTGATTAACGACGACACGGCTTGGAAGTACACGTCTAATAATGACGACAGCGTGTTATAAAACAAGGCTTGTACGGTTTCCCAAGGTTGTTCTAATAACAGTTTTAAGATTGCTCCGGCCGCATAATAAAGGCTTAACGCGTTCTCTTCAGTTACTTGCAGCGCCATTGACGACCAGGTAGCCAGCTGCGCGTTGATAGTATCGATAATAGCCTGACTGGCATCCAAGCCGGTGTTAACGCTGACCGATATTTTATCGACACTGCTGGCAACCGTTGCTTGTGGGTCATCTAACAACGCTTGGCCAAATGCCAGTGTTTTGTCGCCGACGTCTGAGACTTTGGCGGCAAGTTGTTGGCAGACAATTTCTGCCTTTGGCAATACTTCTTCACGAAACAGCACATACACTTCGTTGCATTCTTCTATTGATTGGTCATACAGCGCAGTAAAGGTTTCTACAGGTTGCTCGTAGGCCTGTTTTGACAGCGTCGCAATTTCCGTATGCAAGTCACGTAATTTGGCTTCGGTTTCCACGTATAGCGAGCTTAGTTGTGTATTTAGTTGCGCCACTAATCTGGATGTTGGCTCAATCAACTTGCTTTCAATATCAAGCTGCTTGATGTTAAGAAAATCTTGGTTTATTGACAGTGTCATGTTGACCCCCTCATTTAAGCTGATGGTTAACGTCTGGAACAAA
>JAUYMX010000171.1 GCA_030699345.1 Methylococcaceae bacterium | reverse complement strand
ACAAACCAGTCGCGATTGAAGCTGTAGTACTTTCTACTCAGCATTCTCCAGATATTTCTGCAAAAGCCTTGCATGAAGCCGTTATGGATGAAATTATTCTGCCGGTTTTACCTAAAGAATGGCTGCATAAAGACACCAAATACTTCATCAATCCTACCGGACAATTCATTATTGGCGGTCCAGTTGGCGATTGTGGCTTGACAGGCCGAAAAATCATTGTAGATACCTATGGCGGCATGGCTAGACATGGTGGAGGTGCTTTTTCGGGTAAAGATCCTTCAAAAGTTGATCGTTCTGCAGCTTACATGGGGCGCTATGTAGCTAAAAATATAGTTGCCGCCGGGCTTGCTGAGCGTTGTGAAATTCAAGTTTCTTACGCTATTGGTGTTGCAGAACCTACTTCTATCAGTGTAGAAACATTTGGTACCAGCAAGCTGAGCGAAGACAGATTGGTTCAAATTGTCAGAGATCACTTTGATTTAAGGCCTAAAGGATTTATCGCCACGCTGGACCTGTTAAAACCGATTTATCAAGTCACCGCCGCATATGGCCATTTTGGCCGCACCGAAGACACTTTCAGTTGGGAAAAAACTGATAAAGTCGATGCATTGAGAGATGCTGCAGGTCTTTAATAATCCTTACAGGAAACAACATGAGTCAACACGATTATAAAGTCGCCGATATAGCCCTTGCAGAATGGGGCCGTAAAGAAATCAACATCGCTGAAACAGAAATGCCGGGTTTGATAGCATTGCGCTCAGAGTTCGGGGCACAGCAACCATTAAAAGGTGCGCGTATTGCCGGCTGTCTGCATATGACTATACAGACAGCGGTATTGATTGAAACACTGACTGCGTTAGGCGCAGAAGTGCGTTGGTCGTCTTGCAACATTTTTTCTACTCAAGATCATGCGGCCGCTGGGATTGCAGCATCAGGTGTGCCGGTATTTGCTTGGAAAGGTGAAACAGAATCAGAAGCCGAGTGGTGTATTGAACAAACCATTCTTGGCCCTAATGGCTGGCGTCCGAACATGATCCTGGATGACGGCGGCGATCTGACGAACATGATGCACGACAAGTTTCCGGAGCTTATGGCCGAAGTCAAAGGCTTGTCTGAAGAAACCACCACTGGCGTGTTGCGTCTCAATGAACGCGTTGCCAAAGGCACTTTGAAAGTGCCTGCTTTCAACGTCAATGATTCTGTGACCAAATCAAAATTCGACAATCTGTATGGCTGCCGCGAATCATTAGTTGACGGCATCAAGCGTGCAACTGACGTTATGATTGCCGGTAAAATTGCCGTTGTTTGTGGTTATGGCGATGTTGGTAAAGGCTGTGCCCAATCGTTGCGTGGTCTGGGTGCGACTGTTTGGATTACTGAAATTGATCCAATCTGTGCGTTACAGGCGGCAATGGAAGGCTATCGTGTCGTGACTATGGAAGATGCGGCGCCAATTGCTAATATTTTCGTTACCGCTACCGGTAATTTTAATGTTATTACTCATGCACATTTAGCGGCTATGAGAGATCAGGCAATCGTCTGCAACATTGGTCATTTTGATTCTGAAATTGAAATTTCTTCATTGCGTCAATACACTTGGGAAAACATCAAACCGCAAGTTGATCACGTCATTTTTCCAGATGGCAAACGCCTGATTATATTGGCGGAAGGCCGTTTGGTTAACTTGGGCTGTGCAACTGGCCACCCTAGTTTTGTAATGTCTAATTCATTCTGTAACCAAGTATTGGCACAGCTTGAGCTATGGGCAAATGCAGATAAGTACGAAAACAATGTGTACATGCTGCCTAAAAAGCTAGACGAAAAAGTAGCGA
The DNA here is from genome assembly GCA_030699345.1 of Methylococcaceae bacterium. Taxonomy (GTDB): domain Bacteria; phylum Pseudomonadota; class Gammaproteobacteria; order Methylococcales; family Methylomonadaceae; genus JABFRC01. The sequence goes on along the minus strand of JAUYMX010000171.1, from coordinate 12,816 downwards.
GAGCCCATCTTGCTCAACTAGGCGTAAATTTGACTGTATTGACTGATACGCAAGCCAAATACATCAATGTGCCGGTTGAAGGTCCTTACAAGGTTGATCATTACCGTTATTGATTGACACTTTCAAGACCGGATGATGCATAAGCTCATCCGGTCTTACAGATACATAGACATGCAATCACAAAAAAAACATCCTCAGCTCTACAGTTTCGAATTTTATCCCCCAAAAACTGAAGAAGGCGCGGCCAGCTTGCAAGTAGTTCAAGGCAAGCTTGCAAATCTCAATCCTGATTTTTTTTCCGTAACCTTTGGTGCCGGTGGTTCAACCCGCGACCTTACTTTTGATGCGGTGGTCGACATTCAAGCTAAAGGCGTCACCGCCGCACCACATTTATCTTGCGTTGCTTCAACCAAAGATAATATTCGCGCCATTCTTAATAATTATCAGCAACACGGGATAAGCAAAATTGTCGCGCTCAGAGGCGATCTGCCTTCGGGCATGATGTCAGCGGGTGAATTCCGCTATGCCAATGAACTGGTTGAATTTATTCGTCAGGAAACCGGTGACCATTTTCAGATCCATGTTGCTGCCTATCCTGAAGTACACCCTCAGGCTCCAAGCGGCGCGCAAGATTTCAAAAATTTCAAACGCAAAGTTGATGCGGGTGCTAATGCCGCAATCACTCAGTATTTTTATAATGCTGAGGGGTATTTTTACTTTGTCGATGCTTGTGAAAAGAACGGTATCGACATTCCCATCGTGCCCGGCATCATGCCGATTACCCAATACGCACAGTTATTTCGCTTTTCAGAAATGTGCGGCGCCGATATTCCTAGATGGATGCGCAAACGATTGGAAGGCTTTGGCGATGATCGTGAATCCATTCAAGCTTTTGGTTTGGACGTGGTCAGTAATCTTTGTCAGCGTTTATTAGATGCTGGTGCGCCAGGATTGCACTTTTACACCATGAATCAAGCCACCCCAACGTTAGCTATCCTCGCTAATTTGCAAAAAACAACGGTTTAATTAGGTACTTTTAGCCCGCTCTGCAGCTAAAATCGCAGAGCGCTTGCGCTGGAATATTACACCTCGTACCCAAGATGATGACCAACCAAACTTTAGCTAACCGAGATCTTTCTGTTTTGTGGCATCCATGCACACAAATGAAGGATCATGAAAACTTTCCCATTATCCCGATCAAAAAAGGCCAAGGTGTTTGGCTGGAGGATTTTGACGGTAACCGTTATTTGGATGCCATCAGTTCCTGGTGGGTGAATCTGTTCGGGCATGCAAATCCAGCCATCAACGCGGCGTTAAAGGATCAGTTGGATACGCTGGAACACGTCATTTTTGCCGGCTTCACTCATGAAGCCGCTATCCTGTTGGCGGAAAAACTGGTCGAAATTACCCCGCCCGGACTGAACCGATGTTTTTATGCCGATAATGGTTCAGCCGCGGTGGAAGTCGCGCTGAAAATGAGTTTTCACTATTGGCGCAATCTTGGGCAAACTCAAAAAACCAAATTCATCACGCTGGAAAACAGCTATCACGGCGAAACCCTCGGCGCGCTGGCAGTGGGCAATGTCGCCTTGTACAAGGAAACTTATGCGCCGTTGTTGATGGACGTGATTACCGTGCCGGGGCCGGATTGTTATCATCGGGAATCCGGTGAAACCTGGGCAGATTACTCCACGCGCCGTTTTGCGTTAATGGAACAAACACTGCAGCAACATGCCGACTCTGTGTGTGCCGTCATCATTGAGCCGCTGGTGCAGTGTGCGGGCAATATGCGCATGTACGATCCGGTATATTTAAAATTACTGCGCGAAGCTTGCGATAAATACAACGTGCATTTAATTGCCGACGAAATTGCCGTCGGTTTCGGCCGTACCGGCACTTTGTTTGCCTGTGAACAAGCCGATATTGCGCCGGATTTTATGTGTTTATCCAAAGGCTTGACTGGTGGCTATCTGCCGCTGTCAGCGGTGTTGACGACAGATAAAGTTTACTCGGCGTTTTATGACGATTACCAAAAACTCACAGCATTTTTACATTCGCACAGTTATACCGGCAACGCGCTGGCATGCCGGGCCGGAATGGCGACTATAAACATCTTCCAGCAGCACAGCATCATCGAACAAAATCAAGGTTTGGCGGCGGCAATGGGCAACGTCGGCGCTAGATTTAGCGAGCATCCGCATGTCAGCGAAGTTCGGCAGACCGGCATGATATTGGCCATTGAAATGGTCAAAAATAAACCAACCCGCGAGCCATTTCCTTGGCAAGAGCGTCGTGGTCTTAAGGTTTATCAATATGCCTTATCCAAAGGCGTGTTATTGCGCCCGCTGGGTAATGTGATTTATTTCATGCCCCCCTACGTTATTAACGAGGACGAACTGGCACTGCTTGCCGATGTTGCTTGGCAAGGCATACAGCATGCTACCCAATTATAAACATGGTCGATTAACATGAGAGTTTCCAGATTATACGTCCCCATACCCTTGGCATCCGGCAAAATCATTGAGTTGGATGAAGACAACGAGCATTACGTCAGAACCGTGCTGCGCTTAAAAAAGGACAATGCCATCATTCTGTTCAATGGTGAGGGCGGCGAATTTGTCTGTACCGTTGCTGAGGTTAGTCGTAAAACTGTCTTGATTGCCGTTGAGCAATGGCAAGATCGTAGCGTCGAATCACCCTTGCAAATCACCTTGGGATTGGGCATCGCGCGCGGCGATCGTATGGATTTGTCGGTGCAAAAAGCAGTGGAGTTGGGCGTTAATCAGATCACGCCATTAATTACAGAGCGCTGTCAGGTGCAATTTAAAGGCGAAAAAAAGCCGCAACGTTTGCTACATTGGCAAAAAATTGCTCAACATGCCGCCGAACAAAGTGGACGGACAATGCTACCGGTGTTACCGGAAATTCAGCATTTGCAAAGCTGGGTTGGTAATCAACAAGGCTTAAAAATATTTCTTGATCCCTATGCCGAGCAGACGCTCAATGAGTTAATGGCCGAAACCCCTCATATTACTTTACTTACCGGTCCGGAAGGCGGCTTTACCGATCAAGAACGTGAGTTGGCTAAATCTGCTGGTTTTATTCCTGTGCGACTCGGTCTGCGTATCTTAAGAACAGAAACGGCATCATTAGCTGCCTTGGCCGCCGTGCAGATGTGTTGGGGGGATTTTGGTAAGAGGAGCTGAAACTTTGAAAATTGTTTTTTATGCATTAGTGCCGCTGTTGGTACTGCTAGCAATCACCTTCAATGCGTGCATATTGGGTTATCTGATCGCTTGGAGTTTTGACGATCCATCACTGCTTCGAAAACTCATTATCCGTATTACTCAAATATCATTATTGCTAAGCATTTACCCAGTGATGCGCAAGCTTAAATTAACCAAAGTAGATCTTGGCCTAGCCGAACGAAAAGTCTTTATTAAACAATTACTGCACGGATTAGGCTTAGGTGTGCTTACTTTACTGCCGATATTTATTGTGTTGTATGTCTTTAAGGTAAATGTCTTTGACGATAGTCAACCATGGTCAGTAGGGTTGGTGCTTAAGAAAGTAACCATTGCATTATTACTTGCCTCATTGATAGGTGTGGTTGAAGAGCTTGTTTTTCGCGGTATGTTGTTAGCCGGATTAAAGCGGAACATGCCGATTATTGTCGCCGTGCTGCTTAGTGCAACCTATTATGCAGCATTGCATTTTCTCGACAGTAAAAGCAGCGTTAATGCCGAAACATTTAGCCTGCTGAGTGCATTTCATCTGCTGGCCGGTGCATTTATAAACGTGTTCGATTCTGAAAATACAGCGGCATTTTTTGCCTTACTGATGGTGGGTATTTTACTGGCGGTAATTCGAACAGAGCTTAAGCAAAGTTTAGCGGTATGTATCGGTTGTCATGCCAGCTGGGTGTGGCAAATAAAAATGAGTAAAAGCCTATTTAACACTAATCCAAACGCTGAATATCTGACTATATTCGAAGGTCATTCCGGTGGTGTCCTCGGGCCGCTGGCAACTTACTGGTTAGCAATACTGCTGCTTGGTTATTTTGCATACAAAAAATATAAGTCGACTACACATTAAAGTTGGCGTGTAGCTGGGTGATCGAAACGAGTCCTTATGACCCATCAACCAGCAATTTGTAACGCTTGGATTTCGTAAATTTAATTAAACTGTGTTATTTAACCTAGTCAAAATAAGCCAAATGCCATATTTGTTAGCTAATATCTGAAATATCACTCTCCAAAATATATAAAGATCCTAGGCACGAAGCTCCTGAAACCTTAAGTGGCTCGTAACTTGCTCCATTAGCGGGATGTTTTATCGTTTTTGCGAATTCCTAAATGGATATGATCTGCGAAGCCAATCTATTAGCAATTTTCTTGCAGCATCAAAAAGAATTGCTGCAATTTTTGACCTATAAAGTCAGTTGCGCCGAAACCGCTGCCGATCTGGTACAGGAAACCTATTTACGCGTTGCTCGTTGTTCGGACGAGGGTGACGTGGCTAACAAACGTGCTTTTGTGTTTCGGATTGCCGACAACCTTGCTCTGGATCATTTGCGCAGCGTGGCAAGACAGCAAAGTCGCAATGGTGGAGTGGTCACAGAAGATATAGTCTGCATTAAGCCGGAGCCGGACAGCATATTGGCAGGACAGCAACAGATGGCATTATTTGAAAAACTCATCTACGAATTACCACCGCAATGTCGCACCGTATTTCTAATGTGCCGTGTAGAAGGAAAGAGTTATTCAGAAGTTTCTACCGAATTAGGCATCGCACCGCGTACTGTGGAGAGCCACATGTATAAAGCGCTAAAGCTGTTAAAAGATAGTAAAGATTTGTTTTGATTAAATTTTCGCTGATGATTAAAACATGGCATCATGCTGCCCCTCGCCTAATGGTTTAATGCACGTTATGTCGCAAGACCCCAATCCAATTGACATCGACTCGATCTCCGATCAAGCCACCGCGTGGTTTACCCGCTTGCAGGCCGACGATGTCAGTACTGACGAGCGAGATCAATTTCAACAATGGTATCGAACCGACCCGCAACACGCCGAAGCCTACGAACAAACCCGCAAACTGTGGAACTTGTTGCAATTACCGGCAGCGCAAATACAGAGCCGAATAATCAGCGAAGAAGCTCCTTTAACGCAACGCCCATCTGAGCCCTCTTACCCCGTGACGACTGCATGGAGAGCCTGCCCTGCCTCATCTGGCATGCAGGAGGTAGGGGAGAGCAAGGAGCTATTACCGAGAGGATTGGGCGAGGGTGGCTTAAAAAGCCATTTTCGCTTTGCCGCAATCAGCGCACTAACTGTGCTATTGGCAGTCACCGTCTGGCAGCTGCCTGAGCATCTGCAAAACTGGCAAAGCGATTACCACACGGCCCCGGGCCAACAAGTGATCATCAATTTAAAAGACGGTTCACGGCTAACTTTAAGCACCGACACCGCCCTGACCGTTCAATTTAGCGAGCAGCAACGTCGCATTGAACTGCTGCGCGGTGAAGCCTATTTTGAAGTTGCGCCTAACAAATCCAGGCCATTCATTGTCGATGGCGGCCCAGCCGATGCTCGTGCGGTCGGTACCGCCTTCAGTGTCAAAAAGAAAAAGGACGATGTGCGTGTTGCAGTCAGCGAAGGCATTGTCGAAGTAAGTGCAGACTCTACGTCGACAAGGGTACATGCCGCTCAGCAAATCGATTATCAACACGGTCAAATGCAGGCAGTGTTCAACGTTAATAACGACGATACTTTTGCTTGGCGGCGCGGCCAAGTTGTGTTTAGTCGGCAGCCGCTGTCGGAGGTATTGGAAGAAGTTAATCGCTATCGTAGCGGTCGTATCGTTGCGGTCAATTCGGCCCTCGCCGGGCGCATTGTCAGCGGAGTATTTAACAGCAGAGATGCTAATTCCGTAGTGGATGCGTTAAAGGCCACATTACATGCCGAAGCCGTCAATGTGCCTGGTGGATTGGTGTTGTTGTATTAATTTAAACGCACCACAAATAAAACTAGCAAGTTGCTTGTCCGTCCCGAGCCGAGCGAAGGATACCATCAAAGTTTCCTTAAAATAATTTCTCCGCAGACTAAGGGTAAAGCCAACGTTAGTTCGTCTTAGCTGATGACACAGTTCATTAACCAAGGAGAACGACTTATGACATCAACGGACAAAGGCTACGGTTGCCGTTTAACTTTTCTTGCTGCTGCGGGCTTGCTGGTGCCTGCTATCACCATCGCCGCCGAGCAAGCCGCAAAGCCGTTTAATATTCCCGCCCAATCGCTGGCAGGAGCGTTGACGCGTTTTTCCGCAGTTACGGGATTGCAGGTACTTTATGAAGGCGATATTGCCGAGAAAATCAAAGTCCCCGAACTCAAAGGCAATTACACGGACGAGCAAGCGCTGGGTAAATTACTGCAAGGCTCCGGCTTAAATTACCGTTATAGCAACGGCAAAACTATCACCTTGGAAAAAGCCGCCATCACTGAGCCGCAATCTAAAGAAACGACGTTGGCGCCAGTAACGGTAAGCGGAAAAAACGATGGCACTGAAAGTCTTAGCTTAACCACGCCGTCGATTGAAGAATCTCGAATTAAGCTTAATCGTATTGCAGGCGGCACAACAGTGATTGACGGGGGGAGAATAAAAGAGGGTGCGGCTTTGTCGGTCAATGATGTATTCGTCAATGCTCCAGGAGTTTATGTTGGTGATTACTCTACCGGGTCAGCTGGTGGATCGCGTATCTCTATCCGGGGTTCCGATGCCAACTCATTTATTTCCCCCATCGCTGGAATCAAGATACTCCGCAATGGCATGCCTTTTACCAGCGCAAATGGTTATTCCGATACTGAATCGTTCAACTTTTATGCCCTTGACCATGTCGACGTATATCGTGGTGCAAATGCACTTGAGTATGGCGGTACCAACCTTGGTGGCGCAATAAACTTGATTACCCCCACTGGTTATACAGGTGAAGGGGTGCGAGTCGGCATGAAGTACGGTACCAACGACTATGTCAACCCAACGGTTAGCGTTGGGAAAGTATTCGACAATGGCTTCGATGTTTACGGATCGTTTGCTTATCTCAGTACCGATACTACCCGAGATAACAACAAACAAGAACAATTCTATGGGCACGGCAATGTCGGCTACCGATGGAACGAGAAACAGGAAACTCGATTATATTTTGATATTCAGCAACATAATTTTATAGGGCTGGACCCGTTAACCAATCAGCAAATTAAGGATAATCCGCAGCAAAACGCGCCAGACTGGGCGATGCCAAATGGCTTTCCGGTTTATCGGGTAGATTTGAAACACTCAATACAGATGAACAATGGCGACCATTTCGATGTGGGCGCCTATTACGGAAAAAAAGAATACAACTATCAATGGACTGGCGCTAGCCCTGTAGATATTTGGCAAGATACTGGGTTTAACTGGCGACATGAAATTAATGGCAAGGTGTTGGGTTTAAAAAATCGCGTGATTTGGGGTGGGCTTACCCAGTGGACATTTATCAACGATTACAACTACTCAACGGTTAATCGCCAGCGTGGTCCGTTATTGAATGCGGAACGTGACAAATGGTTCAATGTGGAAGGTTATTTGGAAGATCAACTTAGCTTGACCGATACATTTACTTTGGTTGCAGCGCTTCAACTTAATTATCGTAAAGTCGACTACGAACGTTACGAGGGTTACGTTGCAAGTACAGCTAGACCAAACAATCAGGCTGATAAGGATTTTTTCGTCCCGAATCCCAAGCTGGGATTTACTTGGCAAGCCACAGAGGAAGCTCAACTTTATGGCAACTTGAGCCGTAGTGCTGAGCCACCGCCGCTATTTGATTTGGCCCATCTGTATTTAAATCCATCTAGAGACATTCAAACCAGCAGCACAGTGGAAATCGGTACACGAGGTCAAACAGACCGATTGAAATGGGATTTGGCTTTTTATCATGCTTGGGTGAATAACGAATATTTGATTACTCGTGATCCGGCTGACCACTTTGCATTTCTTGCAACCAATGCGGATAGCACTACATTGCATACCGGTATTGAACTTGGTTTGGAAACGAATTTGCCATTGAATTTGGCGGCATCCGGTGACGAACTGCGACTTTCTGGTAACTATACTTGGAGCAATTTTCGTTTTGACAACGATCAGGGGTTAGGTAATAACCAAATACCTGGAATACCCGAGCACAACGCTAGATTAGAAGCCGTTTATAAGCATCCCAGCGGTTTTTATATTGGACCGAACGCACAAATTGTCAGCTCCAATTGGACGGATTTTGCCAACACCTTGTCTGCTAAGCCTTATGCATTACTTGGCGTTCGTGCCGGTTGGGACGACGGAAAACACTGGAAGTTATTCATCGATGGACGTAACTTGACGGATGAGCATTATGCTGCTTCGGTTTGGGTAAGAGGTAATGCTGGCGGTGTTGATGTGCCAGCGTTCAATCCAGGTGGAACTCGTTCAGTGATTGGTGGCGTTGAGTATCGGTTTTAGCTCACATAAATTGGGGGCTTTAACTCCCCCAACATTCTTGTCCAAAAAATCATTGGCAATTATATTGCTGTGTTGCCGATAGATTGAAATCACCCATCTGAATCGGTATGCCCACTGACAAGTCACTTAATAACCAACTTATCGTAAACACCAAACTGCAAAAGTTGAAATCCCGTCGGCAACATTGGCTGGATGTTCATCTATGGCTCGGCTTAACATTGGGCCTGCTGCTGTCGATCTACGGTATCACCGGCAGCATTTTAGTATTTTATGCTGAAATCGATGAATGGTTGCATCCGGACTTGCTGGTCGTGGAGGCTCCTGCAAAGCCAAACTACCGGCCTTTGGCGGAAATTTTCGCGGCTGGCCGGGAGGCTATGCCACCACAGGCTAAGCATACTTTCGCCACCTATCCGCGCAATGAATACGCCGCATTTCAATTGCGGTTTACGATGGCTGATGCCAATGCGGTAACGGAAAGATGGGTGGTGGCGGTTGATCCTTATACGGCAAAAGTTACGGGCAAGCAGTACCATGGCCGTTCCAGCGACTGGCTGCCCAGCACGTTTATCGATTTTATTTTCGAATTGCATTATGCCTTGCTGTTGCCGTGGGATATTAGTAGTCCTATCGTTGGCTTCACCAGTGCTTTATTAATCATTTCAACGCTCACGGGCCTAATCGTCTGGTGGCCGTTGACCGGACGCTGGCGGCAGGCGCTGATTTTCAAGGCCGGGGCCAGCAAGGTGCGTTTCAATTACGACCTGCATAAGGTCAGCGGTTTTTACACCGCGCTGGTGATGGTGCCGGTACTGTTTTCCGGGATCTACATGGTGCTGCCGCATAACGTCGTGCCGGTGTTGGAGTTGTTTTCGCCGGTCACTTATCGATACTGGTTTAGCTCCACACCACCTACCGACAATACACAAGCTATTGGCATGGATCAAGCCGTGTCGATTGCTTTGCAACGGTACCCAACGGGCCGACCAAGTATGATCTACGGGGCGCCGGATTTAACCGATACTTACACTGTTTGCCTAGACGGCGTTGATGCTCTAGGCAGTATTTTAAATCGGCGCTGTGTGGTAATGGATCGTTATAGCGGAAAACTTCTGGACATTGATGACCCGGTAACCGGCACGGCTGGCGAGGTATTTACACATTGGCAATGGCCGCTGCATTCTGGGCAGGCTTTCGGTATGACCGGCAGAATCTTGGTATTTATTACCGGGTTGGCTTGCCCGTTGTTGTTTATAACCGGCGTAATCCGCTGGTTGCAAAAGCATCGAGCGAAACACTGATAGTGGCAAAGAGTAAATTAGCCGGTGCCAATTATCGATCTATATGCCTTCGCTAACAATTTAAAAAAAGCTGGCATAATGGCTCGTCAACCTACACAATCCCACCTTAAAACTCTCAGGGCAAAAAAGCCGATATAAAATCAAACTTCGTAGTATGGGTTTATGCTGGTGTACGAAGTAAGAGATGCTGAAGTTGTCGTCGCTACTGGCAAGTGTGAACGTAAGCAGTTTATAAAGCGGAACACCTAATGCTCATGAATTGTATGGTGGATTCGTGTCTATTTAATGCCCGATCTTCCTACTAAATATTTGTTGTGAGATTTACTTCATACTGTAAAAATTAAATTTTACAATATTCAGTTTAAATTCAATTTTTATGTCCAATAAAGATCAAGTATTTAAGGTAGAAATAAATACTGTAGCTGATTTCAAATTCGGCTCTACAGTTGCTAACGTTTTTGACGATATGGTTAACCGGTCTGTGCCATTCTATGGAGAAATGCAGCGGATGATAGCGGAGCTTGCCGCCGATTACGCTAAACCAGGAACTGATGTCTACGATTTGGGGTGTGCCACAGGTACTACATTAATCGGCATGAATACCTCGATACCCGAGGATATACGTTTTATCGGTATAGACGACTCGCCGGAGATGCTCGATAAATGTTTGGTTAAACTCAAGGAAGCCGGATTTTCTCGGTCTATTGATCTGCGCGTCGCCGATTTGAATGCTAACGTGGAAATTACCAATGCCTCGGTCGTGGTTTTATGCCTGACATTGCAATTCGTTCGTCCCATCTATCGAGAAAAGTTACTGAAAAGTGTTTTCGACGGTTTAAGGAGCGGCGGGGTGTTAATTCTGGTTGAAAAAATATTGGCCGAAGATAGTGTATTTAATCGCGAATTTATTAAACATTATTACAACTATAAGCGCCGTAATCAGTACAGCGATATGGAAATTTCGCAAAAGCGGGAAGCCTTAGAAAACATTCTCATCCCATATAAGCTCAGCGAAAATATCGCGATGCTGCGCGACATTGGTTTCGAAAATTGTGAGGTTTTTTTTAAGTGGTATAACTTTTCAGGACTTATCGCGAGAAAAAAATGATGATGATTCAAATCGGCAATTTCTTTTTTCAATACCGTAACTGGGTATTTATTCCGCTATATTTGGCGCTGTTTATTCCTTCGGCTGAAGTATTAACAACGCCTTATCATGCTTGGGTGCTGGTTATCGGTTTAACAATTACCATTACCGGCCAAGCGATCCGCGGCGCGACTATCGGCCTGGCATACATTAAGCGCGGCGGTTTGAATAAAAAAGTCTACGCAGCAAATTTAGTCACCGAAGGTATTTTCAATCACTGCCGCAATCCGCTCTATGTCGGCAATATCTTGATGTTGGTTGGGATTGGCATTTTGTCCAATTCGCTGCTGTATGTTGGATTGATCATTCCACTTTTCCTGTTTATTTTTCAAAGCATCGTGCTCGCGGAAGAGAATTTTTTGCGGGGCAAATTTGGTGCAGAGTTTGATGCTTACGCCAAACGAGTTCATCGCTGGGTACCGGTGCTGAAGGGCTTGGGCGCGACCTTTAAAAGCATGGAATTCAACTGGCAACGCTGGCTAGTTAAAGAATACAGCAGCCAATTCATCTGGTTATTAGGTATTACCTTAATCTTGTTATTCAAATATCCTGAATTAACCGACTATCAAGACGAGCTGCGCAATCAGCTGTTAGTGATTATTGTGCCGCTGCTGACCGCTGCGTATTTAGGTGTTCGGTACCTTAAAAAAAGCGGCAAGTTGCGAGGTTAGAACCTTCGTTATCCCAATCCCAATAAGTTGCAACTTATTGGGTTGGTTATTATCCATAGCTCCACGTGTGCTGCTTAGGAAGTCGCATACTCAGATAATCGTCTGAGCACAGGAGAAGATTAAGCACATATCTACAACCAACAGGTTTGCTGCTTAGCAAGCAGTTCCAGCTAATTCATCTCACCTAGCCAAATCGCTTCGCCCATGAAAAACATCAGGCGAGTTAGGCGCCTTCTCAATCGCTGCCGATAAGTCTTTATAAGCCAGGCCAGCTTGGTTGGGTAATGCTCACTTAGCGCTCGATAAAGCCGTTGCTAAAGCTTATGGTTGGGATGATTACACGCCGGAAATGACGGTGGCGAAATTTTGCAACGCCTATTAAAGTTAAACCTGGCCCGCTAGTCGCGTCAGTGTTAACAAGTGGGTTGGGTAAATATCGAGTTGGAGCAATGAGGTAGGTCGGGCAAGTATTTCTGCCCGACCTGGTGTTGCTGTTGCGTTAGAGCAGTTTTTTCAGGTTGCTAAAGGCTTTGAGAGCATTGTCCAGCTCTTGTTCGGCGTCTTTAGTTGAACCTTCTTTTAGATGTTTACGGGCATTTTTTAAGGTGTTGCTGCCTTTGGTGCGGGCAACAAACACGGTGTCACTGGCATTGATTTCTTTACTGGCATCCAATGCATCTTTGATTAAATCAGATACGGCATCAGCATTGGCGCCGCTTTTTAGCGCATCAATGGCTGATTGTACTTTGGCGACCGTCAGGTCAATGGCTTGCTCAGGGGGGTATTGAGCAAATGCGGGGGTTGATAGAACGGCGCTAGAAGCGACGATGATTAATGCGGTCAAAATCGTTTTTAAACTTTTCATCATGACTCATCCTCGTATTGTTATTTTAGTTATTTGGCAGCATGGCTTTAGGGGGCTGAATTGAGTTCCAGTTCCCTTAATCGGCTACCGGGAATGAGTCTAGCATGATTGTAAGGATTGCCCCTTTGCTTAGATAGGGTTTCGGCAGGGAGCAATTAATTTTTGGCTATGTCACTGTTAGCTAGTGGTTTACACTCTTGTAATAGAAATCAATGAGATAAGGAGGCAAAATGAAAGCCGACGAATTCAAAGTATTTGATGAAGCTCTTGAAAATCTAACGCCGCACCAAAGAGGGCTAG
>JAUYMX010000169.1 GCA_030699345.1 Methylococcaceae bacterium | reverse complement strand
TGCCTGGCTGTGTCGGCAAAGCGTTCACGCCTATGAGGCCAATGAAGGGCCCTTTGGGTAAAACCACTTTGAAAACGATTTTCCATGCAAAACCTTGTCAAGCTTTATTTTTGAGAGTTACGCTGAATAGTTACCATTTTTGAATCCTTATTTATAGGTAACAGAAGTTATTTCCGGCTCATCCGGCGGCATCGACAAACCGTAAAGCTAGGTTATCTGCTCTACTTCATTGTGAAGCGACGTTCGCCACTCGGCAAGCAATTACCACATGCTCGTCGTTTGGAATTAAATGAGTTTGCATACACATAGACTGCACTAATTTTAGAGATTTTATTAACGCAAATCATGCCGGGCAAATGGAAAGTAAACCCTATAAATTATTAATAGTAAGCTGTTTTCAACTGGCGCAAAATGCGCGTTATTCTCGCGATGAATGTCCCACAAATGGATAAAAAAAGCGCGGGCAAAATGGATAACCGACACTTGTCAGAGTTCTCAGTAATCAATCACGATTTCGACTATCTACTTCGAATTAACTAAAGCAACTATGTTTTAACTTAGGGGGTCATAAGATGGAGTTTTTACAAGTCAGATTTCATGAAAGCCGACCAGTTATTATCGATGACCATGAGCAAGGCAAAACTAATCTGGTCATAGAGCTACCCGGTGGGCTACATACTATTTCATTGGGTGGAAATGGCAGTATTTTCAACCCGTTGCAACAGACAGTCTTTATTAACAACACTACCGTGGTCACTCCTTATGTCGTATCGTTTACTTAAGCCGCTTATGAATCGGTTCGCATTGTTGTCTGCCTGTCTGCTGCTAGGCGCTTGCTCTGCCACCTATATCGAAAACACGCAATTACAACGTTACGATGCGAATGCGGGGTATCGTTTTCCAGAACCTGGGCAAACGACCCAGGCTAATTCCGATTCCCTTTATATCTGTCTTGCCTTTTCCGGTGGTGGCACTCGCGCTGCGGCCTTTTCGTATGGAATATTGGAAAAGCTACGCAAC
>JAUYMX010000168.1 GCA_030699345.1 Methylococcaceae bacterium | reverse complement strand
TGCCTGGCTGTGTCGGCAAAGCGTTCACGCCTATGAGGCCAATGAAGGGCCCTTTGGGTAAAACCACTTTGAAAACGATTTTCCATGCAAAACCTTGTCAAGCTTTATTTTTGAGAGTTACGCTGAATAGTTACCATTTTTTTTACATTTTCCTGACCATTAGCCCGGGAAATAATTTGAATGTCTTTATTCAGATGCCGACTGGTTAGGGCAATGTACACATTGGTAACGTCATCGCCGGTAACACATAACACTGCTGAGGCGCCGTTATTGATGCGGGCGTTTTTTAACACGTCGTTTTTACTGGCATCGGCATGAATAACCAGGTAGCCGAGTTGTTTAGCTTTAAGAACATGGTCTTCATTGATGTCCAAAACGACAAAATGCTGGCGGTCTTTATGCAATTGCCTGGCAATATGCTGTCCGACCCTGCCAAAGCCACAAATAATTACAAAGCGCTTATAGCGATTTAACTCCGCGTAAACGGTATTTTCTTGTAATTCCTGAATTTCTTCGTTGAACGCGGTGACAATGATGGAGATAAAAAATGACAATACGCCGACACCGCTCAAAATGAGTGCCATTGCCACGATCCGGCCACCGAATGTGATGGGGGTGATGTCGCCATAACCCACGGTTGCTACGGTCACGATGGCCCAATACAGTGCATCAAATAAGCTATTGACCTGTCCGCCATCGTGGATATTTTCAAATAAGTAAAAATCAACTGTGCCGATGAAGATGATAAACCCTAAAAAAACGCTCAGCGTCGACAATTCAAAGCGCTTACTGGCGAGAATATTGGCAAACAGTTTGATGCTGCTGAAGTAACGAAATAACTTAAACAGGCGAAAAACCAGCAACACACGCAGCACGCGTAATGGCCGATAACTGGGCAAAATGGCCAGTAAATCGATGATCGCCATGGGCGTGATTAAGTAATGTGCTTTTTCTGTGAACGCCTGCCACAACGCGTGTCCCGGCTGAAAAGGGCTGTTTAGGTATTCTGCCCGTTCGTAATGTTCAAGGATGATCTTGTGGCCGTCGCTATAAATCCAGCCGCGCAGCAGGTATTCCAAAATAAATATACCCACTACAGCTTGGTCAAACCAAAAGCCTAAGGCATCGGGAGTGTGGTCTACCTCGTAAATCAGCTGGGCAACGCTAAGTAATACCAACGTAATCATAAACACATCACAACGGCGTTTAATCTGGCTGTTAGTTTTTTCCACCAAATCATAGAAAAACCGCTTGGTGCGTTGATAGCGTTTGGCATTTTTCAGGAAATAAGCAGACCGGACGATGATGCGCGTCAGCATTTTTTGAATTTCACGACTTTGTTTAAGGGGCTTAAATTGATTTTGGCAATGGTCATGAGGGACCGGTTTGTGGCTATATAGGATACTGCCTTGGCCATATTTCGGGGAAAAATAAATCGTAATTATTATCCAAACCGCAGATGGCATGGCATTATCAAAATACATGACGCGTTAATATATGGCCAAATATAACTGCACAAGACGTAATCATTGAAGACAACTGCATGACAACATTGGTCCGCTCACGTATTCAGGGCTGACCGCTTTTTTCTTTGAATGTCACTAGATCGCGGCTTTATCGCTATTTTGAGGATACTTAAACTGACCGCCGTATTTTCTTGCTGAACTTTCAGTTGATGATCATAATGATTAAATTGTTCATTTTAACCATTACTGGAAAAAATCATGATCACTATTCCTTCCACAGAAGCTAAGACCCGTTTCGGCGCATTGCTGGATAAAGCCCAACGGACACCCGTGACCATCGA
>JAUYMX010000164.1 GCA_030699345.1 Methylococcaceae bacterium | reverse complement strand
TACAAGTACAAAAATTCTCCGAATTCATCCAGGGTTTATTGGTGCCTACCAATTTAACGGTCGTTAAATGCCATACTTTACGCTGCTAAGCGTTAATTGTTATTGATCCAAGATTGGTGTTTACCGTCGTCGAGTATTTTTTTGGCGGTGGTGGGCAGTTTTACAATCAAGCGGAAGGCCGGGAGTTTACGCCCACCGAAATGCGCGTGGTGCGCATCATCATTGACATGATTTTTAAAGATTTAAAAGAAGCCTGGCGGCCGGTGATGGATTTGGACTTTGAATATATAGGTTCGGAAATCAACCCGCGTTTTGCCAATATTATCGGTCCGGCAGAAATTATTGTTATTTCTACCATTCATGTCGAACTCGAAGGCGGCGGCGGTGATGTCAATATTGCTATGCCTTATGCAATGTTGGAGCCGATTCGTGAATTGCTTGATGCTATCAGTAGCGATAGCGGCGATGTTGACGGTAGTTGGCAGCTTGCTTTGCGCAATGAAGTGATGCGTGTGGAAGTTGGCGTTAATAGTCAATTGGTTGAAAAGACCATGACCATCCGAGACGTAATGCGCCTTAAAAAAGGCGATGTAATTCCGATCGACATGCCTGAATCGGTGATTTTAAAAGCCGAAGGTATTCCAATCTTTGAAGGTAAAGTAGGCATTTCGGATGGCAATTACGCTATCCAAATTATCGATAAAGCTAATACATAAAACGCTAATAACAGGGAATTAACATGAGTGAAGAAACTGATTTTCCAGATGATGCAGAATCCATTGATGATTTTGAAGCGGCTGCATTTCAAGAATTTAACAATCCCTTTGAAGACAAAAAACCGGCGCCCGGCGCGGGTGATGAAGTTAATCTGGATGTGATATTGGATGTGCCGGTGACTATTTCTATGGAAATAGGCCGTACCCAAATCAATATCCGCAACTTATTGCAGTTAAACCAGGGCTCGGTCGTTGAGTTGGAACGTTTTGCCGGTGAGCCGCTGGACGTGTTGGTCAACGGCACCTTGATCGCCCACGGTGAAGTTGTAGTCATCAACGATAAATTCGGTATTCGTTTAACCGATGTGATCAGTCCGTCGGAACGTGTCAGAAGATTGGCGTGATGCGTATTAGAACGATTGTCTATGGACTGTTGTTATGCTGGATGCCGGTATGTTTGGCCGAGGCGGAAAAACAACCTCTGAAGGCTTTGTCTTACGGCAATATGCTCAACTGGCTAGTTGGGTTGTTGCTGGTACTGGGGATTTTTTTTCTCTGTGTTTGGAGCATGCGCAAGGTCAACGGGCTAGTCGTCAATAATGCCGACAAAATGCGCGTGGTTGGCGGCTTATCGCTAGGTATGCGGGAAAAAGTGGTGTTGTTGCAAGTCGGTAAAAAACAATTGCTGCTGGGTGTTACGCCTGGGCGTATCGATACCCTACATGTGCTGGAGGGCGAAGATTGCCTAAATACCGACACCCCGCAAGTTAATATCGCCGAGTCAGGTTTTGCCAAGCATTTGTTGCAAGCCATTCATGCCAGAAAAGGGCGGGCCGATGCTTAATAAAATGGCTTGGTCAGCGCTGCTCATCACCATGCTAATGCTGGTCTTGCAAACTCCAGCGTGGGCGGCGACAGGTATTGAAGCGGTGACGGTCACTACCGGTAAAAATGGCGCCCAAACTTACAGCGTCACTATCCAAGTGCTGGCGCTGATGACCATGATGACGTTGTTGCCGGCGATTTTGCTGTCGATGACCTCATTTACCCGCATCATGATTGTGTTGAGTTTACTTCGGCAGGCATTAGGC
>JAUYMX010000157.1 GCA_030699345.1 Methylococcaceae bacterium | reverse complement strand
GAAACTGGAGAGGAAGCCATCTAACGTGTTTAACAAAGTATTTTTTTTTACCCTACTATTTTCCCCAGGGTTAGCCCTGGCGAATACATTAAATCAGGCTAATACCGCATGGGTATTGACCTCCACAGCACTGGTTTTGTTTATGACCATTCCAGGGCTGTCTTTGTTTTATGCCGGCTTAGTCAGAAGTAAAAACGTTTTATCAGTATTGATGCAATGTTTTGCGATCACCTGTCTGGTGTCCATACTTTGGTTAGTCGGCGTTTACAGCCTCATCTACAGCGACGGCGGTGATTTGCAACAAATCATCGGTGGCTTCAGCAAAGCGTTTTTGCCTGAGCTAACCACTTCCGCATTAGTCGGCGACATCCCTGAAACCGTCTACTTCATGTTTCAAATGACCTTTGCCATCATTACTCCGGCGCTTATCGTCGGTGCCTTTGCTGAGCGCATGAGGTTTTCCGCGATGCTGTGGTTTAGTGGCTTGTGGCTGTGTCTGGTTTATTTACCTGTGTGCCACTGGATGTGGGGTGGCGGCTGGCTGGCGCAACTAGGCGCGATGGACTTTGCCGGCGGCATTGTCATTCATGTCAGCGCCGGTGTCGCTGCGCTCGTATCAGCATTGGTCATAGGTAAGCGCAAAGGCTTTCCTAACACGGCCATGCCGCCACACAATATGACCATGGTAGTGACCGGCGCGGGAATGCTTTGGGTCGGCTGGTTCGGTTTTAATGCCGGTAGCGCACTCACTTCAGATGGTCGTGCAGGCATGGCGATGCTGGTCACCCATATTGGTGCAGCTTCAGGTGCATTGACATGGATGACCATCGAATGGCTGCGTTTTGGCAAACCCAGCGTATTAGGTATTGTCACCGGTATGGTTGCGGGTCTTGGCACCATTACACCGGCATCAGGTTTTGTCGGTCCGGCAGGTGCATTGGTTATTGGCGTGACGGCTGGCGTAGTATGTTTTTATGCCACGCAATATTTTAAACGTACTCTTAAAATTGACGATGCTTTAGACGTATTTCCAGTACATGGCGTCGGCGGTGTAACCGGGTCTTTATTAACCGGCGTTTTTGCTGCCAGTAACATGGGCGGCCTAGGACTGGCAGAAGGTGTGTCCATTCCCCATCAAGTCGGTATTCAGGCATTGGCGGTTGTAGTAACTGCGGTTTGGAGCGGCGTATTTAGTTATTTGATTTTGAAAGTACTGGATAAATGGCTGGGACTGCGCGTTTCCAGCGATGATGAAGTCGCAGGTCTTGATAACGTGTTACACGAAGAAACCGGCTACCTCGATTTATAAAGCCACACCTTATAAAATCAAACCCTGGAACGACGAGTCCCGCCTCGTCGTTTCTTTAGAGAACCTCGAAAAAACCTGCACTTCGATAATCTCTCAAGAAACAGCTTTTTTATGCTTATAAAATCAACTATTTACAAGTGGGCAATAAAATTAAAAATCGCCTCAAACAGCGTCTGTTTCATGGTAACGCCATGCCGCCGAAAAGGGGCTTACTTTGCTCACCACGAACGCTGTCTTATAAATCAATAAGTTCCGTTCGTGGAGAGCTTGTCGAACCATGAGCGGAGTGGGTTTTTCGAGGTTCCCTATTTTTGACGACTAGGCAAGACCGGGTAGGTGCGGATTTATCCGCATAGTGCGAATGAATTCGCACCTACAGCCTCTCAAGAAACAGCTTTTTTATGCTTAAAAATCAACTATTTACAAGCGGGCAATAAAATTAAAAGTCGCCTCAAACAGCGTCTGTTGCTTGGTAACGCCATGCCGCCGAAAAGGGGCTTACTTTGCTCACCACGAACGGTGCCGTATAAATCAATAAGTTCCCGTTCGTGGTGAGCTTGTCGAACCATGAACGGAGTGGGTTTTTCGAGGCTCCCTATTTTTGACGACTAGGCAAGACTGGGTAGGTACGGATTTATCCGCATAGTGCGAATGAATTCGCACCTACAGCCTCTCAAGAAACAGCTTTTTTATGCTTAAAAAATCAACTATTTACAAGCGGGCAATAAAATTAAAAGTCGCCTCAAACAGCGTCTGTTGCTTGGTAACGCCATGCCGCCGAAAAGGGGCTTACTTTGCTCACCACGAACGGTGTCTTATAAATCAATAAGTTCCGTTCGTGGAGAGCTTGTCGAACCATGAACGGAGTGGGTTTTTCGAGGCTCCCTGTATTATCCACTAGCAATTCCCTCTTACCCTCGTTTCCAAAGCAGTCAGCACTAGCCGTCTATGATAAAATTCTGCACTTTCATCCAACCAGGTAGCAGCACCTCATGAGCATTAAGTCGGACAAGTGGATACGCCGTATGGCAGAGCAACATGGCATGATTGAACCGTTTG
>JAUYMX010000145.1 GCA_030699345.1 Methylococcaceae bacterium | reverse complement strand
ACGCTGAAAATTTTCCCTAGCCTTTTCTGCATTTCTTAAACGAGTTTCATAATCTTGAATTTGATTTTCAATAAAACGCTGTGCATCCGTAGTATCACCTGAAGTATTTAATTGGGTTTGCTCAGAAAAAACAGTTAATACGGCTTGTACAACATTTTTAGCCATTACGGGATCTTTTGCTTGATACTTTATTGTAAAAATATCCTCAGCCCCACCGTTTATTTGAATGTCTTTTTTTAATTGCGCTACTAAAGCTAGCTTTTCACCTTCAGTTTTAACTGTTTTATTTAAATCAGACAGTTTAATTATTTGCTCGATATTGCTTTTAGTAAACATTAACATCTGCATCACTCTAAGCAATCCCCTGATATCTGATTGAATCGCCATACCATGCAGCAACGGTTGCAGCATGGTTCTTGTTTCGACATGAACCCTAGCCTCAGAAGCATATTTATCAGGCATAGTTAAAACGAATACCCACCCGCTAATGGATAGTAGTGAAGCAACAGCTAGTAAAGTCCATTTATATTTTAATGTTCCTTTAACGTAATAAAGTATTACGGATAATTGTTCTTGCATATTATTTAACTGCCCTTCATATCATTAGTAATTGACTTTTAATTTGCCGTTAAAAAAATGCTTCTGGAATAATAACAATATCGCCAGGTAAAATTAAAACATTCGCGGATAAATCGGCATCATCAATTAAGCTATCGATTCTAATGCCAAACTGCTGAAGTTCTCCATTGACATTTCGCACAATGCTTGCTCTATTGCCGTCTGAATATTGCCCTAAACCTCCAAGTTGAATCATTAGATCCAGCAAAGTCATATCTTTTTTATATGGAAAAGCCTTGGCAGAAAATCGACCACCACCACCACCACCACCACTTAATTGACCAACAATCCGTACTTGTTGACTGTATACCCCCTGAAATCCACCAACCATAATAACAACCTGCGGATCACGAACATATTTAGCAAGCTTTTTCTCCATTTCCCTAGCTAATTGGGAAGGTGTTTTGCCGCTAGCAGGCAAATCCTCCGCTAACGGAATAGTTATTTTTCCATCTGGGCGAACTGTTGCGGTTGTTGAAATATCTGGATTACCCCATACAAAAATATTTACACTATCTCCGGGACCGATTATATAAGTGTAATCTGAGGGCACAGCCACTACATCATCCTGACTCAATTGATTATATCCACAGCCTGGAGCCAGTAAAATAAACAGATATGCAAGCCTAAATTTATAAAAAAATCCCACTTTCACCCTCTCAATATCTTAAACCAAGATTTCGTTATGTTAGGAAATAACCCAAAGATCAAAGTCTCCACAATGTCACACCATTAGGGACATTACCTCTATCCAATTTTGCTTTGACATCAATAACTACACCATTGTGGTTTTCTAACAAGCCTGTCAAATATGACCAATTTTTATCTAAAAAATATTGATGCGGGACTGCAAAAATCAAAGCCTGTGCTACTTTCAAATCTTCTTCACTACCTACTAATTCGAGACCATATTCCTCAAAAACCTCATGGGTATCTGACATTGGATCGAACACTTGAACATTTATGCCATAGCCTTGCAATTCATTAACAATATCTATGACTCGAGTATTTCTAATGTCTGGTACATTTTCTTTAAACGTGAATCCCAGAATAGTCACTACACTACCTTTAACGGTCACACCTTTCTTTATCAGCTCTTTAACTGCCTGGGCTGCAATAAAGCTGCCCATGCTGTCATTAATACTGCGTCCAGCCAAAATAACTTGTGGTGAATACCCAAGTACCGCAGCCTTATAAGTCAGATAGTAAGGATCAACACCAATACAATGACCTCCCACTAATCCAGGATCAAAAGGTAGAAAATTCCATTTTGAAGAGGCGGCAGCCAATACATCTCTAGTATCAATGTTCATTTTATTAAAGATTAATGCTAACTCATTCATTAATGAGATATTTAAATCTCTCTGAGTATTTTCAATAACCTTAGCAGCTTCAGCGACTTTTATAGTTGCGGCCTTATGCACCCCAGCAACAACAACGGACTCATAAACAGCAGCTACGCAGGCAAGAGTTTCAGGGGTATCGCCTGAAACTACTTTAGTAATAGTCTTAAACGTATGGACTTTATCGCCTGGATTAATACGTTCTGGTGAGTACCCTACATTGAAATCCTCACCCCACTTTAAACCAGACTCTTGTTCAAGTACTGGAATGCAATCCTCTTCGGTTGCGCCTGGATATACAGTTGATTCATAAACAACAATATCGCCTTTTTTTAACTGCCTGCCAACTGTTCTTGACGCACTAATAACAGGTGTTAAATCTGGTTGTTTAGCTTGGTTTACCGGCGTTGGTACAGCGATAATGTGAAAATCTGCTTTCTTAAGGTCAGTAGGATCACATGTAAATAAAATGTCGGCTGATGCAAGCTCATCAAGCTCAACTTCGTTTGTTCGTTCTATCCCTTGCTTCAATTCATCAACTCGAACTGAATTAATATCAAAACCAACAACTTGCTGAGTTTTACCGAACTCTACAGCCACAGGCAAACCAACGTAGCCTAAACCGACAACTGATATTTTCCTATTATGTTTACTCATTAATCGATCCTATAAAATTTCTTATACCATTCAACAAA
>JAUYMX010000140.1 GCA_030699345.1 Methylococcaceae bacterium | reverse complement strand
AACGTTACCAATAACCGTTTTTGTCTTTCGACGACATACTTAATGTTCCTTGCCCATGATTTTGATCAATGGAGAAAGCAAGGAACACATTGAAGTTAGTGATCGTGGCTTGCAATATGGCGATGGATTATTTGAAACTATTGCCGTCAAATCAGGCCAAGCTCAATTTCTTAATCGACATTTGCAACGACTCAATGCCGGTTGTTCAAGACTTTTAATTAGTCCTCCAGATAATAAACTGCTTAAGAATGAGGTCGCGAGCCTTGCTAATCAGGCCGACCGAGCAGTTGTCAAAATTATAGTAACTCGCGGGGCAGGCGGGCGCGGCTATCGTCAGCCTGATGTGGTTAAACCGACCCGCATAGTCAGCTTACATCCTTATCCAGATTATCCTAATAGTTACCAACAACAAGGTATTCGCGTACGTTTTTGCGCTACTCGTTTGGGATTAAATCCAACATTAGCTGGCATTAAACATCTTAATCGATTGGAACAAGTGCTAGCGAGATCCGAATGGCATGATCCAACGATCCAAGAAGGCATCATGTTCGATAGCGATGGTTATGTGGTTGAAGGCACCATGACCAATCTGTTTTTTGTTAAGAATGAAGTGCTTTATACGGCAAGTCTTGAAAAAGCAGGCGTCGCCGGCATTATAAGAAGCGTTGTTATGGAACAAGCAGCATTACATGGAATGAAAATTTTTGAAGGTCGAGTGAGTCGAGATGATTTGTTATCTGCCGATGAGCTGTTCGTTTGTAATTCAGTCATAGGTATTTGGCCAGTTCGGCAAATTGAACATCAGCAATTTTTGGTAGGCCCCTTAACACGGCAATTTCAGCATTGGCTAGAACATTTTGAAGATAAGGGTGTCCAAAATGAGCAATAGAATTATTGGTTTTTTATTGTTGATTTTGAGTTTCTCGGGTGGTTGGCTATGGATGGATTATCAAAATGCTTTGCACTTACCTGTCGTTTATCAATCATCAACTATAACCATTGAAAAAGGTGATTCTTTTAATCAGATCACCGACAAGCTGGTTGCCCAAAAGCTCACTGTTAAGCCTTTCTGGTTTAAGGTCATTGCTCTTCAAGAAAATGCG
The DNA here is from genome assembly GCA_030699345.1 of Methylococcaceae bacterium. Taxonomy (GTDB): domain Bacteria; phylum Pseudomonadota; class Gammaproteobacteria; order Methylococcales; family Methylomonadaceae; genus JABFRC01. The sequence continues at coordinate 2,094 of JAUYMX010000140.1, read as the reverse complement.
ATGACAAAAATTAAAACCGGAGAATATGAGTTGTCGCCAGGATTGAATATCCCTGAAATACTCGATTTATTTGTTCGTGGGAAAGCCAAGCAGTACGCTATTACCTTTCCAGAAGGCTGGAGTTATAAAGATATTCGTCAGGAAATAGATAAAAATCCTTATCTTGAGCACACTTTAAATAACACCACCTTTGACGCTTTAATGGCTCAATTAAGCGGTGATTTAAATCACGTAGCGACTTCTAGTTCCAAATCTATAGCGCCCTTGGAAGGATTGTTGTTTCCTGATACTTATTTCTTTGAAAAGCATATGTCCGATGTGTCTTTATTAAAAAGAGCTTACGACAAAATGCAACAGGTACTACAACAAGAATGGCAAGCTAGAGCAGAGGGATTGCCGCTTAAAACCCCTTATGAAGCGTTAATTCTCGCGTCTATTGTCGAAAAAGAAACGGGGGAAAAATCCGAGCGTCCACAAATTGCCGGTGTGTTTGTGCGCAGACTTCAACAGGGCATATTATTACAAACAGATCCAACGGTAATTTATGGCATGGGCGATAGTTACCAAGGTGACATTAGAAGCAAAGATTTGATTGCGCCAACTCCCTACAATACCTATGTCATTAGTGGCTTACCACCGACGCCGATAGCTATGCCTGGTCGCGATGCCATTCATTCTGCTTTACACCCTGAGAATGGAGACAGTCTCTATTTCGTTGCCAAGGGTGATGGCACTCACGTGTTTTCAGCATCAATAAAAGAGCACAATGCCGCGGTAGATAATTTTCAAAGGAAGAAAAAATGATTAGAGGTAAATTTATTACCTTGGAAGGTGGCGAAGGCGTTGGTAAAACCACTAATCTGACCTTTATAAAGGATTATTTGGCCCATCATAATATCCCAGTGGTTGTTACTCGAGAACCAGGCGGGACGGCACTTGCTGAAAAAATTCGTTTATTACTGCTGGATCCGCATAGTGAAACAATCTCCGAACAGGCTGAATTACTTTTGGTGTTTGCCGCAAGATCACAACACATCAAGCATGTCATTGAGCCTGCTCTATCCCAAGGAAAATGGGTGCTATGTGATCGCTTTACCGATGCGACTTATGCTTATCAGGGCGGGGGGCGCAATATGCGCATAAGCACAATCGAACACTTGGAGAATTTGGTGCAAGGCTCGTTGCGGCCTGATTTAACATTGCTACTTGATGCTCCTGTTGAAGTTGGTATGCGTAGAGCCAAAAAACGCGGTGCTTTTGATCGTTTTGAAGCTGAAACCATCAGTTTTTTTGAACATGTTCGCCGCGCCTATTTATTGCAGGCCGAATTAAATCCACAGCGCATAAAGTTGATACGAGCTAATCAGCCTTTGACGGACGTCCAGCGCGAAATTATTGATGCCATGCGTTTTTTGGTTAGAAATCAATGCTAAATACATTGCATCCCTGGCTCCAACAAGATTGGGAGAAGCTGCATGGCTATATTTTGCAACAGCGCATTCCCCAAGCATTATTGATTAGTGGTAATCCGGGGCTTGGCAAGCTTGCGTTAGCAAAGCAGTTTGCCTATGCACTGCTTTGCAGTAATCCTCAACCAGCAGGTTTCAGCTGCGGTGAGTGCCAAAGTTGTTTATTACTTAAAGCCGATACTCACCCGGACTACATTTTAATTAAACCTGCGGAAAGCAAAAAAACTATTGCGGTAGAGCAAATTCGTAGCTTAATTACTCAATTGAGCCTAAAACCGCAATTTGAAAACTATCGTGTAGTTATTATTAATCCGGCTGACAGCTTAACTAACAACTCTGCTAATGCGTTCTTAAAGTGTTTGGAAGAGCCCAACGAGCGCACTGTCATTATCTTAATTACCGATCGACCCGGAAAATTACCGGCCACGATAGTCAGTCGATGTCAGAAAATAAGCATCAACAAACCCGATAAAGCTATTGTTATTAGCTGGTTACAGCAACAGGCTGTAAACGATGATCCAGAAGTACTATTTAGCCTGGCCCAATGCGCACCTTTACAACCCCAGGCTTTTGCAAAAAACGGCCATGTTAAGCTACGTAATGATTGTTTTAAATGTTTGCTGGC
>JAUYMX010000138.1 GCA_030699345.1 Methylococcaceae bacterium | reverse complement strand
CATCACCAACGCTGGCGACTCACTAACCATCTCGGCAGCTGACGCAGCGACCAATTACAATGGCGCGCAAGTAGACATTGACTCCGGCAAAGGTGCTTGGCAAGACACATCAAGCTCTCCAAAAGGCTGGGCACATAATGTCGACATAGGTTTATTTAAATCCGATGTCACAACCAAAGTTTCCTTAACAGCTAGCTTTCTAAACAACCCGACCGCTAAATTCGGCATTACTCTGTTTACCGGTATGGATACTGGCACTGGCTACAGCCACCACGTAAACTGGAACAATCCGCCGACTGTTCTCTACACTAAAAGCAATCCCTTTGGCACCAGCGGCGTAATTTATAAAGACCGCAAAATCAATGTTGACTCCAGCACGGCTTTTGATTTCATTGCCGAAGCTGGACAAATCTATTCAATTTATCTTGGCGGCTATCACGGCTCTCCGAGCTGGCTGTCAAATAGAGATTTCTATCAATTAAACATTGCTACTTCTCCCGTGCCCGTCCCTGCCGCCGCATGGTTATTCGGTAGCGGATTATTGGGTTTAATGTCTTACGGTCGCAGAAAGAAACAGGCTTAAACATTGCCACCTCCCCTTAGTTAATTTAAGGGGAGGTCAAGTTTGATCAGTGCAGGATGCATTAAATTAACTATAAGATTTACGAGGTGGAAAATGCGTTTTACCTATAAATTGGTTCTGGGGTGTAGCTTGTTAATAGCACAAGCTGCATTTGCTCATGGACCTAAACCCATGCCTTTAATTGATGTACCAGTCCCGCCAGTGCCAGGCCTGTTGGATGGAGCCAGCCCTATCGTAGTCGATAAAGCTGCGGCGATTGCCTTAGGTAAAGCACTATTCTGGGATATGAACGTCGGCAGTGACAGCATGTCCTGCGGATCATGCCATTTTCAGGCAGGTGCTGATGGCCGAATTAAAAACCAAATTAACCCCGGTGAAAAAAGCAGCCAACCAAGCGGTACAGTTTTCGATACCTTAGATTCCGGCGCAGGCGGCCCCAATCACACCTTAACTGCAGCCGATTTTCCTTTACATAAATTCGCCAATCCTCTGAATAACACCAGCCCGATAATTTCTACTACTGACGACGTTGTATCATCCTCAGGTACTTTCAGCGGTGATTTTAAAGGTGTCAATCAACTGAGCGGCACCAACGATCTCTGTGATCGCAGTGCCGATCCGATTTATCACATTGGCACTACTGGAACTCGCCGTGTAGAACCAAGAAATGCACCCACGGTTATTAACGTAGGTTTTAATTACCGCAACTTCTGGGATGGTCGTGCCAACAACATTTTTAACGGCAGTACGCCATGGGGAGATCGTGATACTTCTGCAGGCGTGTGGGTTAAAACCGGCACACGTTCAGTGGCTAAGCAACCTTTACACCTAGAAAACTCCTCACTGGCTTCGCTGGCAATGGGTCCTCCCCTTAACGCTACCGAAATGAGTTGCCGTGGACGTAATCTGGCAGCATTAGGCCGAAAACTGCTGTTACGCAAGCCCTTACAAAATCAAAAAGTGCATAATGAAGATAGCGTGTTTGCGCCGTTAAATTTAACATCAAGCAGCGTCGGCAACTTAAAACACGGCTTGAACACTACTTACAAAGCACTGATTACCAAAGCTTTCAATCAAAAATACTGGTCATACACTGGCCTGGGTCCATTTGGTGCTCCTGCACTAGGTCAATTGCCTTATAACCAAGTTGAAGCCAACTTTTCGCTATTCTTTGGCATTGCTTTGCAGATGTATCAATCAACATTGATTTCGGACCAAGCACCGATAGATTTAACGCCGCGAGGTGCTGATATGATGCCAACTTGGGAAGGTATGGGTAAAACACCTGAAGAAATTGCCTCTCTCAAACGCGGACTTGAAGCCTATGAATCAAACCATTGCTTAATTTGTCATTCCGGTCCATTAATGACCAGCGCAGCAATTGAAACTAACGCCACCTTAGTGACGACGACACCAGGCAAGTTTTTTGGCCCTGCTCATTTCCGTATCCCTTATGGACCAAATGCGCTTGGTTTAGATAACGCCGCCCAATACGCCGGGATTACACCATTCGGCAATGTAGTTAATCGAATGGAATCGACAGATGGCTTTAGATTAGTTGATATTGGCTTTGCTAATACCGGCGTAGGCGACCCAGTTGCCGACCCTGGCCTTGGCGGTACCGATGATTTTGGAAATCCTTTATCTTTCGCTGACCAATATGTCAATTATTTGCTTGGACAAAATTCAGGCATAGTTGATCCAAGCAGTGTAGAAAAAATACGCACCTGCGATTTTGAATTTCCTCTGGCACTCGATGATCCTGAACCATACCCTGGGTTTTTTAATTCTACAGATGGCATTCAAGTTGATGGCAGTCGGGGAGAAGGTTCATCACGCACCGAGAACTGCCTGCAATCAGCTTGGACATTTATCCCAACAAT
>JAUYMX010000133.1 GCA_030699345.1 Methylococcaceae bacterium | reverse complement strand
CCTAAGAATTCTGGCGTGGTAAGTTGCGTCGCCATTAACTTACCTAGTGGAAACAGCGCCAGATCTAAACCTTCCAGAAAGAAAGCAACACCAAGCAACACATAAATAAAACCAATGAGTGTTCTTTTCGGATGAGGCAGCGGACGGCGAATAATCAGCAGTTGAAAGCCGATAATAATGGCAGCAATCGGCAAAATATCTCGGCAGGTGTCTACCAGTATCAACAGAAAATGATGTAGCCATTCACTCATATAAGCATGCCGTAGGTCATCACAAAAATCATCGGCGTTAATGAGGCAAAGGCAATCAAACCAAAACCGTCAATCATCGGATTGCGGCCTTTGATTGCCGTGGCCAAACCAACACCCAACGCGGTAACCAACGGTACGGTAATCGTTGATGTGGTCACGCCACCGGAATCGTAGGCGATACCGATGATTTCCGGGGGCGCAAATGGTGTCATGATCACCACGCAGCTGTAACCACCAATAATTAAATAATACAGCGGCCAGCCACGGATGATTCTGAGCACGCCAACTAAGATTGCAAAGCCGACTGACAGCGCAACGGTTAAACGCAACCCCAACGCATAGCCGTCGCGAGCAGCGCTAGTGTTTTCAACTATGCCGCCTTTACTGGCAATGTTAGCGGCTTCGTCAGCAACGGCGATAAGGGCCGGTTCTGCAACCGTGGTGCCAAAACCCAAACAAAAAGCAAACACCAGTAACCAGAATAAACTGCCTTTGCGGGCGAAGGCGTAAGCCATGGATTCGCCAATCGGAAACAGACTTTGTTCCAGTCCCTGAATAAATAGAGTCAGCCCTAGCACCACAAAAAGGGTGCCGGTGATTAAGTTAGTAACATCGGGAATGGGTTTTTGAATCACCAGTACCTGAAAAATCAACACCACAGCAAGAATTGGCACTAAGTCCAAAAAACTGCTGAATAATTGTCTGATAAAAGGATTTTTTAGCATGGCGGTTCAAAATCCTTGAATGGACTTTGATTGTATATCAAAGAAGACAAGCCATGCCACGGAATGACGAGGGGGCCTTTTTTTGCTTGACCACCCTCGGCTATTCCGGAATTTCAAAGTAAATCAGATAAGTCTGTTTTTTAAGATTAGGTGACATGGCGTAGGATGTGCTGAACGCAGTGAAGCGCATCAATTGCGATCTGGATGCCGCATCCGGAGTTTCAGGTAAATTGTTTTCTAGGGTAGGGTACGCACCGCGTACCATTTCCAAACTTTGCTGTTATTCCGATGTCTCAAAAGGTATGCGGTGCATACCTTACTTGGTTGAATTTATCGATTGTTCATTTCCAAATAAACATAACGCGGATATTTATATTGCGAGTCATTCACAAAGTCGAAGACATCACAAAAAAGAAAACAATATCTATTTGGAAAAGCTTGGTCAGTAATAGGTCCCCCCGGAGAACGAGCAATGAATTGAACAGTGTTTTCAATAATCAGGTTTGCTTGAGAAGCCCCCCACTGCTTATTATTTTCACACCTGATGTAAATAGGTAACTCGTCTTGTTTAATAACGATGTTTTTTTTCTGGTGAAGTAGTCCAATGCCCTTTGGCATTTCTAAGATCGCAAGTTGTGTTAGCACCATTTACATTATTGGTGGTTATAACTGAAATTTCTTGATGCCCTTGATTCCGCAATGATAAAGGACATCCAGAAAGAAAGGTTGATGCAATCAGATATATCAGCAAGTTCTTTTTCATAAAAAATACTTTTATGTCGTGTTTTAAGTTATTGGTGTATGTGTAAACTTGCTGATAATAATAAATATTCATGACACCGCTATTACAAGAAGAAAATTTAAGAATGCTACGATTTGCCTACTGCTTCTCCATCGTCCTAATAAAAGCATCCGCCTCATTAATTGACTTTTCCATCGCCTGGACCAAAACCGATACGTCCGCTTTAACCGAGTTCAATTGGCCTTTTAATGAGGCAATGGCTTGGGCGTTGAGGTTGTGTTTTAGGTACAACACTTGATCCCGGAAAACGCTCAGCACCGGTTCGATTTTGGCTTCGGCCTTGCGCATTGCAGTGATTAGTTGTTGATAGTGGGCTTTGGTGGCGGTCAGTTTTTGCTGGCTACTTTGTCTTAGCGCGGCGTTGCTGTATTGGCCCAGTTCGGTTTCCCATTCGCTGAATAAGGCGCTGGAGACGTCTTCAATATCGCTGATGCGTTTGTTGACTTCTTCGGCTTGTTTAACACTGGCTTGGTATTCGCCGTCCAGTTTGTTGTAGGTGGCTTCCAGGTCGCCGCCTTTAAAATTGGTGGCGGCGGTAAATTGTTCCAGTGCCGATTTGAATTGCTGCTTGGTTTCTTCCTGGGTGTCGCGGGCTTTTTCTACCCGATGCACCATGACTTCGCGTTTGGGTATGCCGATTTTTTCCAGGCCGCTGTAATACATGCTGGAACAGGCGGTTAACCCGACCATGGATAAAAATAAGGCAAAATGCACTGTAGATTTCATAAAAGCTCCTTTCGACGAGAAAAGGCATTATATGGAAATACAGGTGTTAGCGTAAATTTAGCCGGGCAACCGCTTTGAAGTTGTAGTTTTTTATCAGCACAAGCGTGTTTTTATTAACGCAATGGGCAGGTGTTGCGAAACTCATTTAATAAGGCTAGCAATTTAAGTGAGTTGTTATTGCTTTTTAATGCTCTTTGTTTTTGGGAGTTGAAAAATAGGGGGAGCTTAAGTTTCCAATAGTTTGTTGGCTGATTAGCATAGTTGTGAGTTGATCCAGTTTTACGTTTAAGTCTGCGACATGCTGCTTGAGTTGGGTGATCTCTGCCTGGACGTTACGGGCATTTTCATGAATATGTTGAAAATGGATTTGGAAATAGCGGGTTAGCGGCGCATCTGCCCGGCCATTTTCTTTAATGTCAGTAGTGATAACCGCGTTGTTCTGCTGATGCTCTTGTGTATTTGTTTGTTTGTTCATAGGTTTCTCGTTGAATTGTAGCGGCGAAGGGCGTTTAAAATTACGGCCTTCGCCTTATTAATGTCTTAATGGCTGAGGATGTATTGGCTGATAGCCGTTAATTCATCATCAGATAATTGGGGGAATCCAGGCATTTTCATGCTGTCCGGACGTTTTTTACCCGGCGCCTTGGTCCAGGCTGCAATGCCGTCAGGGTTGTTAGCATAGGCTTCTTTAATTTCCTGCAATGCCGGCCCGACCGTGGGCAGTGTGGCGTGGTGGCAAGCCGCGCAGTTTTGGTTAAATGCGGTGGCGCCGGGGGCTGCAACATCATTTTCTTTCGCTTTTATTGCGGCGAGTTGTGCTTGTTCGCCAGCTTCTTTAACTGCGGCCTGATAGTTGATGGTTTTTTCGGCAATTGCTGCTTTATGGTCAGCTAAGGCGTTTTCCCGATAATCATGCCGGGCGATGCCCATGATGATGGCGGCACAGGCAAAACAGGTGAGTATTTGTTTAAAGTTGTCATCAAGCAGATGGCCGGGGCGCGTCAGGTTTTGCCACATCCACCAGATTGCCGGTAACACGACGAGGCCGCCTAGCATTAGTAACACAGTAAATCCCCAGCTCATGCCTTGCGCCGGTAAAGATACAAACACCATTAGCCCGGTCAGAATTTGAAAAATAGTGGCGCCAAATGCAAACGCATAAAAGAAGCGGCGCACGTCGATAACCCGCAATTCGCTGAACTGGACTTCAATACGGAATGTTTTACGCCCGGCCCACCAGACAAAAAATAGCGAGCTGAATAGTACGGTGGCCGAGACAAAATGCAGATAGCGCAGCAACACATTAGGCAGCAGCATTGCTGAAAAGAAGCCGGTAACCTTCGGCCAATACTCAGGGAACAACATGAGATTGACATTAGTCATGAATATCAATGGGATAACTAGAAACAGAACTGTTTCTAACGCGGCAATACCAATGTGCAATTCGGGGATATTGAGGAAGTGATTCCACCAAAACTTATGTGCGTAAGCCAGTAAAAACGCCAGCGTCACCAGCGGAATCACCGCCATCCACATATCACCTATCAAGGCACTGGAAGCGTAAAACTGCGGCGCGTAGAGAGTGTTGATAATTAACAATGGGGCAACCCCCATGACTACGGCCAGACTCTTATTGACCGTCACCGTCTGCATAATGCGGTAGGCCAATTTCTCATAATCGGGTATTTTCAAGCCCCTGATTTGACAGACCAGGCTGAACATGGAACCGCCGATCATTAAATGCACAAATAGGATGTGTACCAAAAATGCCGCAATCAGTAAGATTTCCAGCAGCCCTTCCGGAGCCGGTAACGGTAATGGGATGTCGCGAGGGATAGGGGCGGTCATTATTGTTGTTCTCCGTGAGGGTTGGCCAGATTAGGTAGCGTGCCGTAAACGGTCGAGGCTGAAATTTTGTCAGGCTTAGGAATACCGTTGGTTTGGGCGCCGTTAAATGCGGTGGCCCGTTTTTGCTGCGAGGCGAGGTAGACGGAAAGAGCGTCGAGTTCGGCTTTGTTACCTGGAAACGGCGGCATGAAATAACGCGCACCGTGCATGTTTTCGATGTACGCGGCAATCACTTCAGGCTGCCATGGTTTATCGCCGTACATGGTTTTCAGCTGACCGCGAATGCTGTTAATACCGTTGACGGTATGGCAACGGGTGCAGGTTTGTTCGAATACCTCGCGACCGGCGGCAACCTTGTTATCGGCGGTCACTTCGCGAATGCCGGCATAAGTGGCGTGTTGCAGAATGCCGTCGCGTTGCAATAACGGGTAATCTTCCACTCGAATGCCATTGGCGTACATGTAGTTACCGATAATGAAAGGTTTGCGGATAAACTCCCGTACCCGCTCAAACTGCCCAAGCATCGCAAACAGCAATAACACCGAAGCCAGGTATTTGGCGCCATGCACTTGGCCGGGATGCCTGACCGATGACCACAATACCCAACCAACAAACGATAAGCCAATCGTCAGCAACCACTTTAAGCTGCTGTTCCAACTGACGTATTCTTGTGTGGTAACGGCAACGGGGATATTAGCCAGCATGTGTTGGGGGATGACTCGGTAGTACCAAACCGAGGCGATAATCAGCGCCAGCATCCAGATACCGGACCAACTCGATATGGCGCGTAACACCGTGGTGCGAAAGGGAAGGTCGTTGCGGGTGAACAGGTACGTCAGGCAGATCATGGTCATGCCGCCCATTACCATCGCCAACGTGGTTCGGAACGCTAACTGTGGAAAGTACATCGGATTGAGTACGCCGGAAATCAGGGTGCGTTCACTCATCCAGTTGCCCGGGTCCATCATAAAGCCAAGAATGGCAACGATAATAGCCATGGTAATCCAGGAGAACGCGGCCAGGAAAATCCCCAAACGCAGGTGCTTTAATTTTGCTTCCGGGGTGCGTGCCGAAGATTGCCAGCTTAAAAAATAGGCCATGATCAGGCTGACCTCAGACACAAATACAATCCATTCGACAAACCAGCCCCAGAAAAACACCCGGATCAAACTGCCGATGGCTGCCGGATTGATCAACGATGCTGAAAACCAGATGCCTACACCGGTTAATGCGCCTACCGTGGTGGTAATGATGAAGATGATTTTTAACAGCCGGTACGCCAGTCTGTCCCAGCGTGGATCCTTAGTGCGAATGCCGGAAAGCTCCAGCAAGGCAATCACCGGCAGCGCACCAACGGCAAGTGCATGATTGATGATGACGTGCAAAATCGCATCGACCGCAATCAACATGCGATTGCCGATAAAGTCGATATGAAAAATGGGAAAATCCATAATTACCTCGTGATTAGATGGTTAATAGCCCATGTCTCACTAAGCCTTGAGCGTTAAGACTTAGTGAGACATGGGCAACACGGGGTAAAAGCAAATATTGCGCCATGTTTTATGGAAAACGGCTGATAATCAGTTGAGCTGCTGGTTTTGCTGGGCTGAGCGTTGGTGCCGGAAAGATTTAAAATTTTTTATTTTAGAATGGAGGGCTTGATTAGACGTCTAATAAAACAACAGTAATCATGATGTGTACAGTTTTACAGGCTTTTCTTTAACCTTGGGTTGTGGGTATAAATGAGTTTTATGGCGAAGGCTGCTATGTTTTGCAAAAGTTGCCGATCTCGCTAGAATCATGGGGAGTGTACTAATACCAATCCCAATAAATTCATGTTTTATTGTTTCTTAGCTGGTTGAAGGCTAGCTCATCGTTAAGGATTAACCGTTCGCCCTGAGCCTGTCGAAGGGTGAATGGTTAATCCGTTCATGTTTCGACAAGCTCACCACGAACGGATTAACTTAATGACATTGAATTCACGAGGCTTTAATTAAAAACTTATTGGGATTGGTATAATTTGACACTGATTGGAGAACTACGATGGGCTGCTGCGATGATCCAACCGAACCTCAAAAAGTCGACCCGCGGGCTTTAATCCGCGAACAAGAGCATTACGGCAATTTAGTGCGGGATTTGTTTACCGATGACCCGGAAAAAGTCCTGCTCAAGTTAGTCAATGAAGCCAATGCTTACTTAAGAGAACTGGCCGCGTTACGGGCGCGTTACCCGTCAGTACGACTTCGGGCGATCGGTCTGTTGGATACGCATAGTCAAGCGGTGCTAAAGCAAATTATCGACAACGAACCGGAGTCAGACTTTGGCTTAGCCGCTAAAACACGGCTAAAGCATTTAGATGAGAATACTGGTTTGCTGGGCAGGCTGTTTAAATCCTGATTAATAGTTAAGGGAACCTCTAAAAATTATCCATACATGCTTCGACAGGCTCGGCACGAACGGATAAGTTATTGATTTAAATGAACTACCGTTCGCATTTATGCCCTGTGGGTACTGAACTGTGAGCTTGTCAAACAGTCGAAGTGCAATTTTTAGAGGCTCCCTTAAACGATTTTCTAAATTTCGGAGGAACGGGCCTTGTCCGCGACAATTGGCTTTTTCGATGTCCCAAAAAAACCGCTGGCTTCAACGTCGTTCAGCCAACGGTTTAACTTACTCGACAGTGGTTTACGCTTGTTTTTTCTTATTGCTAAACCAAAAATACCCACCGACCAATAAACCTAGCACCGCCGCAATGACTGCCATTGATCTGGGTTCGGCAACTTTAACGGAGGTGTTGTCATCCTTAAACTTAAACTTGGTCAATACACCCAAGCTAGGGTCGGTAATATCGATGGATATT
>JAUYMX010000131.1 GCA_030699345.1 Methylococcaceae bacterium | reverse complement strand
GTATTACGGTTGGCAGGGCAATAGTTTTTTGTTTGGATCTGAGCTTAAAGCATTAAAGGTACACCCAGCTTTTAATGCAGCGGTTAATCGTGATGCCTTAGCATTGTTGATGCGCCATAACTACATCCCAGCACCTTATTCAATTTGGCAAGGCCTTAATAAACTGCAACCCGGTTGTTTGCTGACAGTTTCAACTGCTCAGCGCGAACCACAAATCACGCCTTATTGGTCCGGAACACACATTATCGAAGCTGGTTTGCGTTCGCCCTTTACTGGCACTGCCGACGAAGCAGTATCAGCGTTGGAAACCGTGTTGCACGATGCCATCGGTCAGCAAATGGTAGCCGATGTGCCTTTGGGGGCGTTTCTTTCCGGTGGAGTTGATTCATCGGCTGTCGTGGCATTGATGCAGGCACAATCCAGTCGCCCGGTACGTACTTTTTCGATCGGTTTTCATGAGGCTCAATACAATGAAGCCGAGCATGCAAAAGCTGTCGCCAAGCATTTGGGTACAGAACACACAGAGTTGTACGTCACCGCTAATGATGCGTTGAATGTTATCCCTAAATTGCCGTCACTTTACGATGAGCCTTTTTCGGATTCATCGCAAATACCGACTTTTTTGGTGGCGCAGATGGCACGTCAGCATGTCACCGTTTCTTTGTCCGGCGATGCCGGCGATGAACTGTTTTGTGGCTATAACCGCTATTTGATGGCCAGTCGCTTGTGGGGCAAGTTATCGCGATTGCCGCTAGGCGTTAGGAAAGCTATGGCCTATACCCTGACCAGCGTGTCGCCAAACGCATGGAATCGCTTGGCTAATCCTTTAATGAAAGGGCTGCCCAGCCGTTTTAGCCAAATGAATATCGGCGACAAACTGCATAAAGGTGCCGACGTGCTGGCCTGCCAATCAGTCAGCGAGCTTTATCTAAATCTGGTCTCGCATTGGCAAGATCCGGCTGGCTTGGTGTTGGGCGCCACAGAACCGCCAACCTTGTTGACAACAACAAAAGCCCAACCCAACACGCCAACTGACATCGAACGCATGATGGCGTTGGATATGCTCACTTATCTGCCCGATGACATTCTAACCAAAGTCGACCGTGCGGCGATGGGCGTGTCGCTGGAAACCCGTGTGCCATTTCTTGATCATCGTGTCGCCGAATTTGCTTGGAGCTTGCCTCTGCAATACAAACTCCGCAATGGCGTCGGCAAATGGGCGCTACGCCAAGTGCTTTATAAGCATGTGCCTAAAACACTGATTGAGCGTCCTAAAATGGGCTTTGGGGTGCCGATTGATGACTGGTTGCGCGGGCCACTACGAGATTGGGCTGAAACTTTGCTGAATGAAAACCGCCTGCGTAACGAAGGCTTCTTTAACCCGCTACCGATTAGAATAAAATGGGAAGAGCATCTGTCAGGCAAACGCAACTGGCAATATTATCTTTGGGATGTTTTGATGTTTCAGGCTTGGCTGGAAGAGCAATGATACTTTTCTATCAAATCGCCAAACAAACCGGAGTATTACTGCAATGACTAGCCCAAATACTGAAGTTATAATAATCTGCGATCAGCCATACTGAGCGTTTAAGTTGGGCAATGGTACAATTACAGAGCAGTTTGCCTTTTATCAGAACTCACCTTATTCCAATTGAGTGATGTTGAACTTGCTGAGCCAAGTAATTAAAGAGCCCTCAACCCTAAATCAATAAAAATAGTCATTCACTGGATGTAGGTGAATTCACCAATATCCATATTGAAAAAGCCTAGTTATATTGATTGTAATGATTAATCTGCTTATAGGAAAATCACCGGCATAATAAATGCCGGAGCAGATACGTAAGCATAAACTTATGAGGCGGTTGACACGTCATATAAAGTCTCGAGACGTGAACTGGCATCACAACTTATAACACTATTTTGGGGCATTAAATGCCTTATTGAGAAAGATCCATTAACTTCCTAATGCTATCAACACGCCGTATTTTTTTAACTCTAATTTCATTAACGCTGCTTGTATTAGCGCTCTGGCTTTCTGGCGGTAAAGACGTATTCGTACGACTTGCTCGGTTTCCACTCTGGGCTACCTCCAGTATGTTGCTGGTGTTTTTGCTCAACTTGTTTGTAGTATCTTTTCGCTTCTGGCGGATACTGGCACATTTTGGCATTACCTTACCCTGGAAAGTAGCATCACGCGCCAGCATTTCTGGTCATGTGGCGGGACTATTTATGATTTCTTTACTGGGGCAAGTCATGGGGCGTCAAGCCGTACTGCGCAATTTTGGCGTGCAACCAGTAGTTATGTCAGCTCTTGCAGCATATGAACGCTTTATTTTAGCTATCGTGAGCGGTACTTTATGTGGATTTGGAGCAATCTATCTGCTTGAGCACCAAGCCATTGCCGACTTTATGGAACGCATTTCACTCGGTGAATTTTTTTTGGTTGCGGGAGGCGGGGGATTGTTGAGCTTATGGCTTGGAGTTTCACATTTTGAAACCAAGCTAGTCATCCAAGCCCTGTCTTGGCATAATCTTAATAGGATTGCAGAAATTACCGGCATTACTTTGCTTGGCCTCGTATTCACTCAACTATGTTTCGTATTCGGTATTCTCGCGCTTGCCCCCGACATAGACATTTCGCATTTATTTGCCGCCAGCGCCATTATCAGTTTTGCCGCGTCCATGCCCATTTCCGTGGGTGGCTGGGGTGTTCGCGAAATGACTGCGGTATATGTGCTTGGGTTGCTCGGTATTTCTGCTACGGATGCTATCACTGTATCTATCATGGTCGGTTTGTGCTCCACGTTAATCATTATGCTTAGTGCCCCTTTTTCACTTAAAGGCTCCGAAATATTGACATTAAAAAAGCCCCCATACTCCAGCATTCAAACCTCGGCCGACATCGAAAAAATTGCCGCTTGGGTGATAGGCATGATTACGGCCGTTACCGTGTTTTTTCAAGCCTATATTACCTTGCCGGGTGGTGTGGCTAATTTAAATCTGGCCGATCCTTTTGCCATATTGGCATTGGCCGCCGTTGTAATACATACTTTATTTGCCCGCGAATTACCCCATTGGCGCCTACCAAGTTTTAATTTAGCGCTGGCCTTGATAAGCCTGCTATTAGTGTTCGGTTTTACTCGTGGCTGGATGCAGATTGGTATCACACAATGGGCGCTGGGAGGACGACTAATAGGCTGGCTGGTGCTGCTAGGTTATCTAAGCTCAGGTTATTTGCTAGTGGTCAATAGTGGTAACCATGGCTTACGAAGGCTTGTCGAAACTCTGACCGCAACCGCAGCCTTTGTGGTTATTGTACAAATGGCACTGAGGCTATTGGATGCTTGGGGATTTAATCCTGGCGTCTATCTGGCCGCTAACTTTGAAGGCTATGCCGGTAATCGTAATGCCTTTGCTTTTCAGCTACTGACAACTATGGCCTCGTTACTTGGGTACACTAAGGTGTATGGCCAACATCGCAAGATTGGCTTGAAATCAAAAAGAACTCTGCTTATTCCTCTATTGCTAGGTGTTTTGTTGACGGGTTTGGTCTGGACAGGGTCACGCGCCGGGATAGGTATAGGCGTCTTATTGATCGGCGCTGGCTTTAGTCGCTTATACGACCGTAAAATAATGACCTTGAGCGTTGCGATTGCTATCGTATTCTGGCTGATAGTTTGGTTTACAGTGCAAAGCGCAGCGCAGCGGTGCAAAGCGCAATTTCAGGCGATTATAGCGATAATGAGCGCTTAGCCACGTTCACTCATGCGTTGGATTTGTGGCAGCAATCACCCATATTAGGGGCAGGATTAGGTGTGTTTATCGCACAAAGTGCCGCGTGGCTAGGCCATCCCCAAGTTATTCATAGTACACCGTTATGGATTCTGGCTGAGTTTGGCCTGTTTGGCGTGGCCGTGTTTGGGTGGATATTTTTTACACTTGCTCGTCATGTGTGGCTGTCGCGAAGCTCTCCTGCACGTCATGGTCTACTGTTGCTCTTGGTGGTTTTCGCAATATTCAGTTTGGCACATGAAATTTTTTATCAACGTATTTTCTGGCTAGCGTTAGGCGCTTTACTAGCACAACCTTTTATTACTAAAACCGCGCATGTCCGATAAGCCTAAAATCCTCTATTTTGTCACCGAAGACTGGTATTTCTGTTCTCACCGTCTTACGTTAGCCAAGGCTGCGCAGCAGGCAGGGTTTGATGTGAGTGTCTTAACTCGGGTTAATCAACATGCCGATTTGATCCTTAAAGAAGGGATGCAGCTTATTCCGTTGGACGTTCGCCGCGGTGGAATTAATCCTTTATACGAACTGTGGACGCTCTGGCAGATTAGTCGTATTTATCGGGAAATTAAGCCTACCATTGTGCATCATGTGGCGCTAAAGCCAGTTTTGTACGGCAGTATTGTGGCTTTGACTATGCCTTCGCTTAAAGTCGTTAATCTGCTGGCCGGATTGGGTGCTGTATTTTCGTCCGATAAGCTAAAAGCTCGCGTGTTAAGGCCCTTAGTCAAAGCCCTATTAGGGCGGCTGTTGCGTCGACCTAATACCTGTTCTATTACCCAAAATAACGAAGATTTCGCAGTGTTGTTGAATCAGCTACAGATACCTGCAATGGCGCTAAAGTTGATAAAAGGTTCTGGGGTGGACACTGAAAAATTTTCAGTTTTACCGGCTCCACAAGAGCCAATCACTTTAGCCTTGGTTTCGCGATTATTGTGGGATAAAGGCATCGGTGAGTACATCGCAGCCGTAAAATACTTGAAGCAGAAAGGCCATCATTTCGAGGCCGTTTTAGTGGGGAAACCCGATACAGAAAATATAGCGTCTGTGAATTCTGAGCAGTTACAGGCGTGGCATCAGGAAGGATTGATTCGTTGCCTCGGACATGTCGAAAATATCGCCGATTTTTGGCGGAACGCTCATATTGCAGTTTTACCCTCTTATTATGGCGAAGGTGTCCCTAAGTGCCTAATAGAGGCGGCTGCTTGTAGTCGGCCCATTGTTACAACCAATACAGCTGGTTGTAATGAAATAGTCGGAGAAGGCATTAACGGTTTTCTGGTGCCAGTTCGCGATAGTCATGCTCTGGCTGAAGCCTTAGAGAAGTTAATTTTGGATGAGCAATTGCGACAAAAAATGGGTGCGGCTGGGCGGCGAAAAGTTGAACAGGAATTTTCAGATGCGATTGTGTTGAAGCAAACGCTTGATATATACCAAGAATTACTATGACTAAACAGGTTCTCGTTACGGGGGCGCAAGGCTTCATAGGCGTAAAGCTCACCCAAACTTTATCGCAACAGAGCTTTCAGGTTCGAACCCTGACCCGAAATGCCACAAACGATAAAACTGATAATTATTCAATTGATCTGGCCATAGACGAATGTCCACCAAGTCTATGCGCGAATATTGAGACGATATTTCATTTGGCCGGCAAAGCCCACGCCCTCGCAGAAACCCAGCAAAACGAAGCCGAGTATTTCCAAATCAATACCGAATGTACGCGCAAATTACTGGAGGCGGCCAAACAAGCTGGTGTGCAACGTTTTATCTATTTCAGCAGCGTCAAGGCAGTGGGGGGCAGTGACCTGCAACCTATGAATGAATCAGTTCAAACACTCGCCGATACTCCCTACGGCCAATCCAAATACGCAGCCGAACAATTGGTTTTACACGGTGGTTATGTGCCGCATCCGGTGGTGATTCGGCCCAGCATGGTGTATGGCAACACCGAAAAAGGTAATCTGCCACGCATGATTCAGGCTGTACGGCGCGGTGTGTTTCCGCCGTTACCGGAAACGCATAATCGGCGTTCCATGGTGCATGTCGATGATGTGGTGCAAGCGGCATTATTGGCCGCGGAAAACCCAAAGGCCGCAGGGCAGATTTACATTGTGACTGATGGACAGGCTTATTCCACCCGGCAAATTTACGCTTGGATCAGGGCTGCTTTAGGAAAGTCGCCGATGAATGCCTCGATACCTTCGAGTGTTCTACAGGCTTTGGCAATAACAGGTGATGTTATTGGTCGACTTTCAGGTCGACGTTTTCCTTTCGATAGCGATGCTTTAGACAAGTTGACGGGTTCTGCCTGGTATTCATCGGCCAAAATCGAGCGTGAACTAGGGTTTAAACCGCAGCATAATCTCCAAGCATCCTTGTCCGAGATTGTCGGTTATTTACAAACAAGGTGACGGGAAGGTGCATCTTTCGCGATACACCGCGGCATTAACGGGTGGGAGCGACGCCACGTCGCGATTTGAAGCCTTTTCGGTCGCGATGTAGGCGTGGCTCCTACAAGACACTTTTTCATTACCTTTCTTTGGGTTTCAATTAGGTTGCGTGCTAACATCATGATGTTATCGCATCAATGTGAGGTTGTTTATGCGCACTACTATAGATATTGAAGACGATGTACTCGCAGCGGCTAAAGAATTGGCACGCTTACAACACCTATCGGCTGGCCAGGTCGTGTCTCGATTATTAAGGGAAGCTTTGGTCGGTTTGAAGGCAAGTGAACAACCACTAGGGTTGCAAGCGTCTGGCGTTGGCGGGTTTCGTCCGTTTTCTGCCGGGGACAAACTGATCACTAATGACCTGGTTAATCGGTTGCGTGATCAAGAAGGCGTTTAATGCGCGCTTTACTCGATGTCAATGTACTTCTTGCGCTTTTAGATGCTGGTCATATTCACCATCATTTAGCCTCGACGTGGCTGGAGAGAGAAATTCATCAGGGTTGGGCTTCCTGTCCTATAACTCAAAATGGCTGTATCCGCATCATGTCCCAGCCAGCCTATCCTGGCTCTCATCCAGCAGCCGAGGTTGCGGCTAGATTGACAGAAGCAGCTGCTGGAAGTGCTCATGTGTTCTGGCCTGCAGATATTAATCTATTGGATCCCAAACAATTGAATTGGGCGTCGATTCTCGGCCACCGACAAATTACCGATGCTTATTTGCTGGCTCTGGCTGTTCAACACCATGGTCGATTCGTAACATTTGATCAAGCTGTGAGTCTCGATGTGGTGCTCGGTGCAACTCCCGAACATTTGCAGATTTTGCGTTGAATACACTAATTTTTAAGATCAATGAATAATGCATGGTTTTTTCTCCTCGCGGGCTTAGGGTCTTGGGCTCTTACCGGTTTTTTACGGCGCTATGCTCTCGCCAAAAGTTTAATCGACATCCCTAACGCTCGTAGTTCCCACACCATCCCTACCCCACGCGGCGGTGGGCTTGCGATTGTGATTGTTTTTCTGATTGGCCTGCCGATACTGTGGGCCAATCAGGCAATTTCTTGGCAATCCATGTCGAGCTTGTTGGGTGCCGGTATCAGTGTCGCCCTAGTAGGATTTCTGGATGACCATGTCCATATTCCGGCACGTTGGCGATTATTGGCGCATTTTTGTGCCGCTGCCTGGGGATTGTTTTGGTTAGGCGGCATGCCGCCGTTGGTGGTTTTTGGTCAGCCTGTCGAGTTGAGCTGGTTGGGCAATGTTCTGGGGGCGATTTATTTAGTCTGGTTGCTCAATCTTTATAATTTTAGGGATGGCATAGATGGTTTGGCCAGCATCGAGGCAGTCTCTGTGTGCTTAGGTGGGATTTTGTTGATGCTGTTAACTGGGCACGCCAATGAATGGCCCATGCTGTTATTACTAGGT
>JAUYMX010000129.1 GCA_030699345.1 Methylococcaceae bacterium | reverse complement strand
TCGTCAGCCCCTTTTTTACGAGTAAAAATTAACCTTTTACTGCGCTGGCGATCTCATTAAAAGCTTCAACGCGTGCTTTACCAGTTTTGGCTAAATCAACACCTGTTTCAACAATTAACTGGCCCAAACCAGGTACTTTATAAGCAGTAAATACTAAGTATCCCACGACAGGAACAGCTACAAATGCACCAATAAAGCCATTAAAACCGATTACTGACAGCAGTTTGCCCAGCAGAACGATTAAATCCAATGGCAACAAAACTATTGCACCAATATACGCAGTTACCGCGAAGGTAAACAACACAAAAACAACAAACTGAAGCAATCTTACCAACGCAACGTTAATTTTATTCATATCACCCAATACCCAAAATAGTTCTTAAAAAAGCTCTTTAAAGTGAAATTATACCTTAAAAAGCCAATTGATTTGCTCGTTTATTGCTCCTGCTCCAGGCCTTCTTTCTTGATAAAAAACCGGTACAAGATAGAGCCTGCAATAAATCCGCCTAAATGCGCCCACCAAGCTACATTAGCGGATAGACCTTCTTGATATAGCGTTGCCGTCGTTACGTCGTGTAATTGCAACATCACCCAAATCCCTAAAAAGGCAATGGCCGGTACATGGATGATGACCGGGAAAAACAAGATCGGTACCCAGATGACGACCTGTTCTAGCGGATAAAGAAAAAAATACGCGCCCAAAACACCCGCAATAGCGCCAGAAGCCCCGACTACCGGCACGGTGATTGATGGATCAAAATACCATTGCAACCAAGTCGCCAATAATCCGCACAGCAAATAAAACAGCAAAAACGGCAACCGGCCCATGCGATCTTCGATGTTATCGGCAAAAATCCACAAGAACCACATATTAACCAATAGATGTCCCCAATTGCCATGCAAAAACAAGCTGGTTACGAAAGATAAATAACCGTCAAAATGCAATCCCAAGTTGGCTGCCCATTCGGGATTGGAATACCGGGCGGGCACCATGCCATAGCCATAAAGCAACCTGAAAACCGATTCATCAGGCAAAAACTGCATCACCACGAAAATAGAGCTACAAATGACTATGATCGACCAAGTCACCAGAGGTTTAGCATTACACGGTGCGGTATCTCTAATCGGTATCATGAGCTCGCCTCAATAAGGTTTGTTGGCGGATGCCAGGCGCAATATTTTTAGTAGATAACTTTTTGCTCTTTCAGCGCGTTGTAAATATCATCCAACGTCGCCTGATCAGTGTTGAAAGAATTATCAGCTAGTTTTGCACTGTCATTAACTGCTAAGCAAATCAAACCGGCATGTTTAATTGCATTAATCAGTGACGCATCCGGCGTTTCCAATACTGTACTGGCATGGCCGGTATCAAACAGCTTTCTCTCCAACTGATAAGCCGCGTCAGCAGCGTTGGCACCCGTTAAAGCAATGGCTGTAGGCACTTGGCTAAATCTTGCTGCGCGTTCTTCAGCGCTAACCGGCAGTAAAGCGTCGTCATCATGAACGCCGATTATCATCCCGGCACCCACCGTACCATTGGTCAAGCGATCAATGATGATAAACGAGCCGGTACTTTTGTGGGTTTTGTAAGCATCAAATACGACCGGCGCATTCACTGACACTGTACAAGAACCTATTTCATTTAATTGCAGGACACTGGCGTCATGGTGTTCCAGGGTATTGACATCAATTCGGTGATGAATCATCGCAATAGAACCAGACACGCTGCGAGTAGCAAGATTAATCCCGTATTGTTTACCAGGTGTCATGGCTTGCTCGGCCATCCAGACAATATGAGCTTTGA
>JAUYMX010000120.1 GCA_030699345.1 Methylococcaceae bacterium | reverse complement strand
TGTTGCACGGCTTCTTGCGTGTACGGCAATGGCAAAAGATCATGCAGATTAACGCCATTAACGCCGGTCCAGCATAAGTGATCAGAAATCCAGGCGGGTTCTATGCGCTCCGCCAATGTTTTAACTTGGCGTAAATAGTCCAAATTTAAAGGATCTGTGCCGCCGATAGAAAGGGAGACGCCATGCATAACCAGCGGATAATTCGCACGAATGCTGTCCAGATAATAAAGCGGCTTACCGCCGGGGACGAGATAATTTTCGGTAATGACTTCAAACCAATCGACGGGCGGCTTTTCAGCCAGAATGGTCTCGTAATGAGCTGTGCGTAAGCCCAATCCGAAGCCAAGATTGCGCTTATGCTCTACATCAGACATTGGCTTGCCTCCTATCAATTACTAAAAAACAAAAGGGCGGATTGCACCGCCCTTTTGCAGTTAAAAATAAGCCTTTTACATTGATGGCGTTGCTACAACCTTACCGCCTTTTTCGTCACATTCTTTTTTAGTCGTGGTGACAACGCCTTGACCTTTACAAGCGTTTGCGCCTTTACATGAACTTGTTGCCGTGGCGCACTCAGACTGGCCTTTGCAAGCGTTGATGCCGCCACAACTAACTTTGGCTTCTTGTGCTGCACCCTGCTCGGCCGCCGTCACGGTGCCGCTCATGAATAATGCAGCGACTGCAGTCGCTAATAACACTCCCGATGTATTGTTGGTATTTTTCATAGTTTTTCCTGATTAGATTAATTTAATGAAACACATCCGCCGTAACCGCGTCCTGTCTAACGGCACCAGAAGCCCGCTACTTCACAAAGGGCAATAATTTGTACCAATGCTACTTGGCACACCCTATCGCTGCGGTCCGTGCATACGACAGCGGTTGGAAAATAGCGAAAAAACTCTTTAACGCTATTGATAACGAGCACCTAAAAAACGACAGCCAAACATATCGAAATAGGTGCATTTAATAATTAGGACAACCACCTTTATCATCTATTCTGGGCCAAGCGGTGAGCACGGCTTTAACCACAGTCGCCAGCGGGATAGCTAAAAACACACCCCAAAATCCCCACATACCGCCAAATAACAGAATGGCAACAATAATGGCAACAGCATGTAAATTGACCGCTTCAGAAAATAAAACGGGTACTAATAACACGCCGTCCAAGGACTGAATGACTGAATAGGCAATAATAGTGTACATAAACTCATCGACACCAAATCCCCATTGCACATAAGCAACGCCTAACACAGGAAATGTCACCAGCGTGGCACCGACGTAAGGAATAATCACCGACAAGCCCATCAAAACCGCCAACAATAAGGCGTAATTTAACCCCAGTGCCGAATAAGTGGCATAGCTGACGGCCCAAAGAATAAATACTTCGGCAATTTTACCACGCACATAATTGCCGATCTGCTCATCAACTTCCTGCCAGACACGTACTGTCAGATTCCTATCTCTGGGCATGAATTGAATAAACCAGGACACCAATATAGCTTTGTCTTTTAAAAAAAAGAACACCATCATCGGCACCAAAAACAAATAAATCATGGCGCTTACCAAACCAATTACCGATGCAGCCGATAAGCTCAGCACGCTCTGGCCATAGGTAAGCAGCTCTCTTTGAACAGCAAACATAAAATCCTGGATTTTGCTTTCAGAGATAAATTTTGGATACAGTTCCGGCAAACGCATGATGCCGATGCGCGCCCTATTAATAATATCGGGAATTTGTTGCACCAACTCGACGGCTTGCTGGGAAACGATAGGCATCAGGTAAAACAATAAAAAACCCAAGCACGTCATAAATAACGAAAACACCAGATAAACTGCCGCCATTCGCGGCATGTTTAAAGTTTCAGTTTTTATTACCAGGCTTTCCAGCAAGTACGCCAACACAATGGCGATATACACGGGCATCAATAAATCAGCCAGTGAATAAATCAATACAAAACTGACAATTAGAATGATGGCTAATGAAACAGCTTGTTCATTGGGTAAAAAACGTTTGAAGGCGTCTTTAATAAAACGGAATCTTATAAACTCAACTTGGCTGGTCATGAATTAAAGGCAGTAATTTCAAAGGAGGACTAAAGGGTACTGTTATCGCACGCGATAACTCGGCTTTACGCTATTTAGCCATCCTGCCCATCTGCCCTGACACTTGTTAATATTGGTGAATAAACAAACACAAATAACGAAAATGCCGCTAACCAAGCGAATGTTGACACATAAACCAGCAGGTTGTACCAACCAGGCAAGACAACCGGCAACAGCACTCGGCACAAAGCCGCCATATTGATAAAAACAAAACTAATCGCCATTGCGTTTGACACTCTCAACGCCCGACCGGTGTGTCCCAATGACACCCTGGCCATCATGCCCAAGGTCAATACACCAATACCACCTATCGTAAATGCGTGCAGCGCCAACGATGCCGCTATCAAATCATATGCTGAGAAAATGGTTAGACCAAAACCCAAAATAATCCAGCCATAGCCGACGTAAAGCACCCACAACAACGGCACATACCAAATCTTTTGCACATACCACCCTGATAATCGGGCAACATTTGCAACAACCGCAAACAGAGCCGCCAGCGCCAAAATAGTCCCCGATATGTCGGCTAATTCCAATGCAAATACCAAGACCGCAGCAACTATAGACAAGGTATCAAACAACGGATTTTTGATTGTTAATGTGCCTGGTAAGCCTCTTTCAGTAAAAAAAGGAAACACGCGACCGGCAATCACCAGAATCATAACGATAATAGTCGCAACCACCAGCTCAATACCCAGCCATGCGGTATTTTCCTGAAAACCAAGGATTTCCGCATGGACTAACCCATTACCTAGTGCCAACACCAGTAATAGCGCAACAAAAACTAAATTTCGATATTGACCGACTTGAAGAATGGGCTTGATTATTTGATAAGCCAATACCGGCAAGAAGGCAAAATCAATCAGCGCAATTAATTCATTTGGTAACAAGCCTTCATAAAAAGGCACAATGCGACCATACAACCAGAGTAAACAAAGCCCAGCTAATTGATCGCCGGTTAAGGTGGGTTTTCCGGTCCAATTTTTTACAGCTGTTAATAAAAATCCTGCAATTACCGCAACTGAATAGCCCAACAGCATTTCATGGGCATGCCAGTAATATTGGCTGAAATAATTTTCGTGCGCCAGATCGCCTTCAATCATGGCGCTCCAGAGCACGAAGAGGGACAAAGCCGCAAACCCCGCCAAAGCAAAAAAGGCTCTAAACCCCAAGTTAAAGAGAGGAAGGTTAAAAATGGGTTGTAATTTCATTGCGATAATTCCAGCGGACGCAGTACAAGATGTCGATAATTATACGCATATCTTTATCAAACCGGCCTGTTGTATCGTCATCACAAACATGACACTGTTCCATTCCGCTATATCTGTAGGCATAAAAAAGCCGGTGTATTGATGACCAATACACCGGCTTTTAAGTCCCTTAATTAACTAACAAAGAGTTATTGACCAAGTGCTTTAAGGGTTTCCTTAGCTTCGTTTAACCCTACAAACTCCTGGTTTTTATCGACGGCTTTTTTAAGATGTTCACGCGCATGTTCTTTATCGCCTTTCTTAAAATACACCATACCGATATGGTAATTAACGATCGCCGATTCCGGATTTACCGCCAATGCCTTCTGCAAGGTAGGTAAGGCTTTATCGTAATCACCTAATTTATAATCAATCCAGGCAACGGTATCGAGCATATCCGGGTTATTCGCTTTCGCCAACGGCTCAGCTAATTTTCTGGCTCGCTCCAAGCTTGCGGCATCCGTTGCATAATCGGCTATTGAGCTGGCCAAATTATTGACAATCATTGCCGAATTCGGGTTTTGTTTATAAGCATCTTCGTAAAGCGCTAATATTTTTTGTTGCTCGCCGTCTTTTTGGTAAATCATCGCTAAGTCCGTGATCAACTCCGACGCACCCTTGGTTTTTTCAATACCGGTATTGAGTAACTTGATCGCCCCATCTTTGTTCTTTTGCACGTAATAAATCAGTGCCAAATTACGATAAGGATTTGGCCAATCAGGTTTGAGTTCTATGGCTTTACTGTAAGCCTTGGTCGCCTCATCCAATTTTTTCTCATTGCCATAAACACTGCCCAATAAATTATAAGCAACAAAGTTTTTAGGCTGTGATTTGATTACTTCGTTAAGTTTTTTTATGGCCTTATCAGGCTGTTTTAAGCCTAAATAACTTTTAACAAGCTGTACTAATGGCTCAACAGTTTCCGGTTGTTTGGCCAATGCTTGCTCAAAACGAGGGATACTTTTTTCCAGCTGGCCTTCGGCTTGATAGGCTATTGCTGATAAATAGGCACCGGTTGCTTCCTCTGGGAACGTTTCTTCGACCTGCTTAGCGACTTGTTGCGCTTGCCCCCACTGTTTTTGTTCCAAATAAATTTTTAACAACGTTTCCAAACTGTTTTTGCTTTTTGGCTCAACCTTCAGCATATCGTTAAGCTGCTGAATTGCCCTATCTTTGTTACCCGCCTGCATAAACAATCTAACTAAATCAAGGCGTGCGGGCTCATCCTTAGGATCGATAGCGACAACTTTTTCCATGTTTTCACGAGCTAGATTTTCATCTTTGTTTGCCAAATGCGCCGCACTGAGCAGTTTTAATACGCGGGTATTTTGCGGTTGATCAACAAGCACAGAACGGAAATCACCAATAGCTTCGGGGAATTTCTTGTCAGCCAACGCAAATTCACCACGTAAAGTTAGCGCTTCAATATCCCTGGGATTTTCTTTAAGCACTTCACTAACCAATACTTTTGACTCATCAATACGATTGGTGCCGGCATATAAACGAGCTAATTTGTCACGAGCAATAATTGCTTGCGGTCCGACTTTATCAAGCTCGACCACTGTTTTTAGGGTTTGTTCAACTTTATCAAGCTGCTTTTGCGCCATTTGCAACTCAACAAGTTTGAAACGCAACGCATAGTCTTTCGGCTTTTGCTCAATCATTTTGTTGAGTTCGGCTGTGGCCACTTCCGGACTACGTTTCGTGACTAAAAAATCTACCAACAAAATTCCAGCTTGTTCATTTTCAGGTAAATCGGTGATTGCAGTACGGAGCACGGTTTCAGCTTTATCTAACTGATTATTAGCTACTTGAAACAGCGCTAAACGTTTGCGATGTTCCAATTCTTTAGGCTCTATCTTCGCAATCGAATTCAGGACTTCTTCGGCTTTATCAAATGACTTGGTTTGAATATGCATATTGACCAGCATCAACAGCGGCGCGGTTTTATCTGGATTTTTTTTGCTGTTTTCCTCCAACAAAGCAATCGCTTCCGGCAACTTGTTGTCACTGGCAATCAATGAAGCCTTTAGCAAGGTTGCGGCAACATCATCGGGCTTTTTTTGTAACGCTAATTCAGCTTGAGCCTTGGCGCCGTCTTTATTGCCTTGAGACGCTTGAATACCACCCAATAAAACAATCGCCTCAATATTGTTTGGATCAATTTCAAGAGCTTCTTTAGTCAGTTTTTCGGCTTCAGGAACGTTTTTTACCAATAAGAAGATTTGACCCATGCGCACCCGTGACATCACATGCTTGGGATCAAGACCAATCACAGCTTGATAATGTCCAACGGCGGCTTGAATATCGCCGAGTTTACTTAGCGCTTCCGCCATCTGATAGCGACTTTCAACATCTTTAGGGTCAATCTGTAAGACATTTTTAAATGCCAAACTGGCTTTTTGATAATTGCCGGCGGCAAACAGCTCTTTGCCTTCTTCCATGTATTTAGCTTTGCGCTCTTCCTTGCCGCCGCAGGCCGTAAGTCCAGCTACCAAACACAATAGCGCTGTATTTTTTAAAATTTTCCGGGTTGACTTCATAAGGTAAGATCCTGTTTAGATTGGTTTTTTCGGTAACATTATAAAGAGGGGATATGACAGTGAGTATATCCAGGAGATTTGGATATATCGACTAAGAGCTGTACTGGGCGGCATTATTCGGCAAAGTGCTATTAAAGGCAACCTTATCCGTTTGCACCTGAAGCAAAAACAGCTGTCTTAACCTATAAGCCAAAAACATCTCACTACGAGCGTAATTAACATCCTAACGATCGTAGTGAGCAGGTATAGGCATTATTATTTACTCACTTTCCCAAGCGATTTAAATAAGCGATCAAATACGCGTAAATGGATAAAGGCAACTATCCAACCAAATAAACCAACAATGGTCCCTATTAAAAATCGTCTTGGCAATTCACGGTAATCAACCAAGCCACTGAATAACCTCGCTTCTTTACTGCCAATTTTTGCAGCGATGATATTGCCTATTAACAAAATGGCGATTGCAGACAAGATCATGTTGATAGTGATGGCATTGCCAAATTGATAAAGGACGTTATATAACGGCTTCCAGCCGGGATGAGTCCACCAAATAAACAACAAGGCAAATACCAATAAAGCACCAGTGATCAGCAATGCATTTTTTAGCGGCTGATAAAGCTTCCAGACCTTGCCGAATGTCATGGCAGCGACTTCCAGATGAGTTTTTAACTTGTCAAAGTCCGCACCGACTGGTTCCGGCTGTTGCAGAATCGGTGCCACCTGCAAAAACTTCCAATCCGGCTTGGTCGTCTCAGTCAACGGAAAATCTTGCAGATACTTTTTTAATTCCGGTTCAATAGCGTAATACCCGCTGGTCATCAAGGCATAGGCTTCCAGCTCGGAAAATGAATCCAGATCCGTTCTTATCCCAGCCAACAAGCGCTGTATATCCTGACGTATGCCATAAGATGTAAAGGCATTGGGATCAGGTTGAGCAGACTGGGGCTCGTCACTATTAAGCCAATCGACGGTTTTGCTTTCTAAACCTTGTTTAAGATGCACAAAAGCAAAGCCTTTGAGTATTCCTGACCTGGCTCTTGCTTTTAAATCCTGGTATTGGCTATTGCGTACCCGCTGCATCATGGTGCTATTGGAGCGTAGCAAAGGTTTGACGACACCACCGCCCGGATCATTTTCAGTATTCAATTGCCCGGTAGCATCGCTGGAAATGATGACCGTGCAATCTTGTTCTAATAAACTGGCAACGCCCTGATTATCATGCACGCCGCCATCGACCAGCCGTATCGTCGTATCTTTGTACAGTCCTGAAAGTATCAACGGTTCAAATAAGCCCGGTACGCATGATGATGCCCCAACGGCGCTGCCTAACCGTACCGCTTTAAATGGCTCTGGGGCTTCTTCGTAATCGGTGCGGCGATAGCGATCATTGCTATCAACATCCGGGTCAATTGTCGCTGGCGACTCACCCATCCAGGACGCGGTAAATTGCCAGTTATGCCCGCTATTCAGCGTGGTGGCATTAAGTATCAGCTCAGGCACTTTATTGAGCCTTGCCCAATTATCTCGCCGAGGAAAAAACGTCTTATTGCCTTCCGGGTAGATATATAACTGGTTTAACCAACGTTTTTCCGAGCCTTCATTATCTTTAATCCGACTGTAAATAAGCTCTTCATATAATTCACCTATCCGTCGTGTGCGCGTATAGGTTGGTGAAAATATCATTTTGAGATTTGTTAATGGATTTGCCATTAACCTGACGCGGGGATTTTCTTGTACACCCGCCAGAAAATCATCCGCCATGACTTGCACAAGGTTGATGTAGTCCTCACGCTTAATCTGAGCGTCTTTTTTATTTTCCTGCTGCAGCAAGCGCCTAAGTTCCAAATAATAATGGGCACCGACAATTGAGCCCCCGGACACGCAAGACAACACTTCAATGTGTCTTAGCATGTCCAGTTCAGCCAGCTTGGCGAACACTCCCAGGTGATATAACGACGCTCGGAAACCACCTCCGGACAGCGCCAAACCGACTTTACCTCGAAACATTGAGCGTAAAGCATGCGCTTTATCACCAATAAACTCATACAACACTTGCCAGCCCGGCGTATTTTCAAACGCCTCATCAGAAGTATCAGGATCAGTTTGATTTTTAAGCAAATAAATCAATCGCCTGGCAATATCGGCTATTTCCCAATCAGCAAGTTCTGTGATTTGGCTAATCTTTGCCAACCAAATACCTGCATCTTGATAACGCTCCACACCAAAATAAGCTTCCGCAAGCCTTGCGATAACAGGCAAGTTATTTTTATCGGGCTGATTTGTTAACAGTGGTTTAAGTTTTTCGGCTAAGTGGTCGATTACCGCTGTTCTAATATCTTGCGCATCATTACGACGCGCATAAATCGTATTGGCTGCACCCCAATGTGTATGTTCAAGTGATGCCAGCAAATCCAACACAAAAGCCGCATTAATTGCAGTTAAACCGTCATCAGACGCTACACCAAATTGATAACCGCGATGAAAATAATCAAACGCTTGTTCAAGATTAACGATGACACCAGTCACTTCCCATTTTCTTTGACTGATGGCCCCGGCCAACTGCAAGGTTTTTTGATTTCTTGTCGTTTTTAGATTAAATGCCGCATCCAGAATATCCCGAGCTAAATCCAATGCCAATTCACGATTGAGTTGATTATCGTTAAAGGTCGCCGTTGCTCGCGTCTGTGCAACATCCTGATTAAGTTGCTGATTAACTATGCCTTGTTTGACGGCCAGATCCAAAAGCTTTCTGGCCCAAGAGAACTCTTTAACATCCACTAATTGATTCGCCAATAATAACAACGCTTCTGTCGTTGCGGCGGCGCCTTTAAGAATGCTTTTGGCCTGGTCGATAGTTTCTTGTTTTTGCTTGTCCATGATTTTCTCCCCTTGGGTCATTAAGTACCCGACAGTGAATCCGGGTAATGTCTTAAAAATCAATCAATCACATTCACACCATTAGCAACAATAGGGATTTTGGCTAAGGCCCAATTGTCTCGGGCAATCTCATTTTTAAAACATTGCGTTCGATAAATCGTAGCCTGCAATATTTTTTTACTGTGTTGCGATAACCATTCGTGGCGTGTATCGACATATTGCTTGATCCAGTCTTTTTCTACACCATTTTTTACCGGCAACCTGGCAGGAAATCTTTTCCGCAAAAAATCAGGAAAAGACCCGCTATGAATAAACGAATCATAAATAACTAATGCTGACAGAGGCTGCGTAAAGCCGCCCGCATTGGCCCAAGCCATCGCTGGCTGAAAATAACGTTTATCGAAAAATTCATCTTGGACTTTACGCATCAACGGGTCTTTTTTAGCCGCATCACGGAGTAATTGCTTAAAGGTGGCATCGTCAAGCAATGGCGTCACGCCGATTTTGGCAAGATAAGGCTTAAGTTGCGCACTGTATAAACCATTGCTATTGACGTACAACTCAATAAGTTCTTCAAGATTGCCGTATTCAGTGGTTTGCGATCGCCCGTAAGTGACTTGTTTCACGCCGTGCGGGCCGTCGGCATAAATTGAAATAGCGGCATAATTACCTTCGACACTACCGCTTTCAAAGACATTAATGACATGTTCACACAGTCGTTTTTGTTGATCTGAGAGTTTCATTGCTGCTTCTCCTGAAATGGCACATGGTTACCGGTGCTTGTCACCGCGTTGCTGTAAGTCCTTTAGTCTTGCGTCCGTTATTTCGATAAATGCATCGTTGTACTCCAGCGGCGCCAGTGAGCCGCCTTTGGAGATAATTGCGGCACTGGCTTGCTGTATTCGAGCTTCAAGCCAAGCTTGTTGCTCCTTAAATAAAACTGCTCGCTGCTGTTGATCCAGTCGTTGCATAAGCTGTATGTAGCTAATAAACAACTGTGCATCGGCAACATCCGCCATGTTCTGGCTGCTCTGATTAAGCTGTTGTTGACTGGCGGGAGCAGTCCTGTCAATTTGCTCCCTGACCTGCTCCAAAGATGGCTTCCAATTCTCTGGAATCCATAAATCCGGCTGCGACTGACTGCAAGCGAGTAAAAACCAAACACCAGCAACCCCGCAGATAGCTTTAATACAACGCGGCAGCATGGCGTTAGTTGCGTTTAAGTTCATGCACATACAATGTTGCCGCTATCACTGCCACTGGCGCCACGATGATGTTTACCACCGGCAAAGTCAATCCAAGCGCTACCAAGCCGCCAAAACTTACTGCCCCCAGCTTTACCCCCTTAACGAGTTGTCGTTGTTCGCCAAACAAAACGCCTTCGTTTTCCAACGGATAGGCCAAATACTCCAATGCCACACCCCAGGCACCAAAGAATCCCCACAAAAACGGCGCCAGTAAATTAACGCCCGGAATAATCGACACTATCAATAAGGGTAATGCACGACTCACAAAATATCCGGCACGCCTTAACTCGGCGCTAACGACTTTAGTGACGGGTTGTTCAATCACATTAGCCGTTTGCCCACCCGAAATAGCTAACGTTTTTGCCGCCAGCTTGCCGTAAAAAGGCGCCGACAAGATGTTTGCAAACACTGTAAAGGTAAAAAAACCGACAATGAAAAAACTGATAAAAAATAACGGCCATAACACCCAGCTTAACCATTGCAGCCAACTGGGAATGAATTGTTCAATCAGCTCGCCAACGTAGTGGTAACCCAAAAATAACATGATGCTATAGAGCAATACATTAATGGCTACCGGAATAAGCAAAAATTGTCGTAAGCCCGGATGCGCTAATAATTTAACGCCTTTGAGTAAACAATTCACCGCCAACACCGGGCTGTTGCCTTTTTTATCAAATTGCATGTTTTAAGCCCCCTACGCCATGTGCAGCGGGATTCAGCACCACGCCGCGCTCGGTAACAATTGCATCAATCAGTTCGGCGGGCGTGACATCAAATACCGGATTCCAAGCGCTAACCACGCCTTGGTATTGGTTATAACACTCAGGCAGCAGTTCGCTTTGCTGGCGTTGTTCAATTTCGATGTGCTCGCCGGTCGCCATGTTCCAATCTATGGTCGTCGTCGGCGCCACCACCATTACTTTAACACCATGACGTTTGTCCAACACCGCCAACGAATAAGTGCCGATCTTGTTAGCGGTATCGCCATTAG
>JAUYMX010000116.1 GCA_030699345.1 Methylococcaceae bacterium | reverse complement strand
TACCCGCTATCTACCGATTAACAGAAGTATGTGATGTTAGTTTGGCTGTGTCATTGCATGCGGTTACCGATGAGTTAAGAGATGTGTTGGTGCCGATCAATAAAAAATATCCATTGAAAGAGCTAATGGAGGCGTGTCGTGATAATGCCAAGATTGCACCACGGCGCACCATTACTTTTGAATATGTGATGCTCAATGGTATCAATGATTCAATGGACGATGCGCGTGGGTTGGTCAAGTTATTAAAAACTGTACCCGCCAAAATCAACCTGATTCCTTTTAACCCCTTTCCGCAATCTTCCTATCAGTGTTCGAGCAAAGCCACCATTGAGCGATTCAAGACATTGCTTAATGACGCAGGTATTGTTACGACAGTAAGAAAAACACGCGGTGAAGATATTGATGCGGCTTGTGGTCAACTGGTTGGTCAAGTTGAAGATAAAAGCCGTCGGCATCTGAAGTTAAAATTGCAAAATGATGAGCGAGCAGCTTAGTAATGATTATAAATAGGCGCGCTTTAGTTGCTTTACTGTTCATGACGTTGACTGCCTGCACATCGGGTAGCACTGCTAAAAGTGAAAATCCCGCAGATGTGCATTTGCAATTAGGTGTTCGATATTTAAGCCTTAACAAACTAGAAGTGGCTAAGGAGAACTTGCTGAAAGCGTTGGCTATTGAACCCAACAATGTTCAAGCTCATAACGCCTTGGCTTTTTTATACGAAAAGTTAAATGACTCCGATGATGCTCATGATCAATATGCCAAAGCAATTGATCTGGCACCAGATGATCTCGGTGTACAAAACAACTATGGCCGTTTTCTTTGCGAACATGGTGAATATGAAAAAGGCATGGCCTTGTTGGTGCCTGCCAGTGCAAATCCGCTCAATGACAGACCATGGTTGGCGCTGACTAACGCAGGTCGTTGTCAATTAGAGATGGGACAAAAGCAACAAGCTGAGGCTTATTTAAGGCAAGCATTACAGCTTAATCAAACCTATGCGCCGGCATTATTGGAAATGCAAAAATTAAGCTTTGAAAAAGGCGATTATTGGGCTGCAAAAGGCTTTTTACAGCGCTATTTAAGTTCTGCAGAG
>JAUYMX010000115.1 GCA_030699345.1 Methylococcaceae bacterium | reverse complement strand
GCCTTGATGAGTCGGGGTATCGGTTGCGGTGGTGCTGGACTCGGGCGCCGCGAGCGGCGAAGTGTCCTCTGGTGAAGTGATTGACGACATCGCCTGACTGGAGTCCAGCACAGGCTCGACGCTCGCGGATGCAGTGGACGTTGCGGGCGGTGCCGGTGGCTCGGGCGTAACCGGCTTCTGGCCCTCGTGGGTCGCGATAATAGCGCGGTGGAAGCCTTCAAACACGGCGTCCCCCCATGCGCTTGCGGATTTCGACGAACAGGGACGCGGCAAATCGCTCGGTGGTTTGGTAGCCCGGCAGCCCGACAAAGAACTGCAGGTATGGGTTTTCCTGGATTTGCTGCACGGTTTCCACATCCGACAGACACAACTTGTGCTTGATGATCACGGCGCCGATGACCAGCCGGGCCTCTTTCATCGGTCGACCGCGATTCGCTGCAAAGCCTTGATAGTAACTTTCCGTCAGCGCATCCCAGGGGATACATTCACTTAATGTGACCCAGCGGTTGTGTTTATCCAGCGCCGTATCAAACGGCCAATCGAAGTCGGCTATCGTCAGTTGTGTTGAGCTGGTGGCTCGAATAATAAGTGCACGCTTTTTAGGGATGATGGCTCATTTTTCATGCACTATGTATACCAAAAATATACATTTATCCATTATAAATCAATCGGATATGTTTAATGAGTAGACTCTAAATAGAAAAATGAATTCGTTGAATGGCTGCTAAGTAAAAGTTAATAATCTCCTGTATTGATACCGATGTTAGTCATAATATCGCGTTTAAATGGGTCATAGTTTCAAATTGGTTTAGCAGAGCTTTCCACTGAAGAAATTCGTTTTTTTCTACATTATCTTTCTTTGTATAAGATAACGGTCTGGGAATTAATTTCCATGACACTTTCGATTAACATCAAAATCATTGGCATAGAATGACGCTTGGTTCAGTAAAAGTACCTAAAACCATGGCAGAAAAGTTTTCAGCAATTACTGCGCTGACTGATCTTTTCAGTCAAAAACATCTCAATGACGAATACCTTCAGTTGATCCATCATGCGATTGGTGTCTTGGCAAGAAAACGGCCATCTCCATTGTTAAAAGGTAAAGAAAATGTTTGGGCAGCTGCAGTCGTTCATGCCGTTGGCCATGTTAATTTTCTGGATGATCCGAGCCAATCCCCGCATTGCAAATCAAAAACGATCTATGAGTATTTTGGCATTGCTATGAGTACTGGCCAAAGTAAGTCTAGGGAAATAAGGGACATGCTTGGCA
>JAUYMX010000108.1 GCA_030699345.1 Methylococcaceae bacterium | reverse complement strand
CTTCACATTGTGCTTCGGTACCAAAGTGTTTGAGAAAGTCAGGCATCGATAGTCCTGGTTGAAACTGAATGCGATTGATCGACATAACACACTCCTCTTGGGTTAGCTTCCAGTCAGTCTACGCCCATAACCTGGGCTTGGCTGAAGTATCTAGCTAATCAAGAAATCGCTTAAGTGGGGTATCTGATGGGGTAGGTCGTGGGGTAGGTCGTGGGGTAGGTCGAAAGCCACAAAATACGACCAGCCGCATCGAATTTTTGATGTTTTTTTTGACCACTAAATATATAGCTTTATAAGAAGCTTAGAAAAGATAACGAAACGGCAAAATCAAAAGCAGGGCTACGCCCTCAAAAATAAGCGCCATTCGCTACGCTCATGACGGGCGCTTATTTTTGGCGGTTCATTATTCATTCCGGAAATAAAAGAAGACAACCTCCGGTGATTCATATTTTTTTTGCTTTTAAAGACAGCCACCGGAAACGAGCAAAGCGCCGCTTGCGCGGCTAATAGCTCAAAGCGGGTCAATGGATTGCTTCCGCCGCCCCTTAGTTTAGGCGTAGGAAGTTTTAAATAGGCCTCGTCTAAGGCCACATTTTAAACCAATCTGCGGCATTGATATTACTTTTTGATTAAAACGCCGCCAGCGTAAAATTTGATGCCTTCCTGATGTCTTTTCAACGCATCTTTAAAGATACACTCCCGGATATGGTAAAATAGACCATCAAAAACACAGACTTAAGTTAATTTTATGAATGCACAAGAATACAATGCGGATTCAATCAAGATACTTAACCCCAAAGAAGCCGAACAGCGCTTTGAATGGCTACAAGCAGAAAACCTCAGCATTGAATATTCTAAGCCGCTGGAGTTTGTCCAAAGAGGCATTGAAGCATGTAGACGATCTTCTACAGACCTCAGCTTCTTTATTCAGCGATACCTTGAAGGGGATAAATCCGGTGAGAAGAATATCTTGCTTGAGGAGGCATTTTTAGAACTGATGACAGAGGCTAGAGAGAAAAGCCAATTTAAGACGCAAAAGCATCAAAGGCGCTAATTATCATGCTTTAAACAAGAAAACGCCGTCAGCGTCAAATTTGACGCCTTCCTGATGGTATTTAAGCTTATATTTCCGGTGCAGATACAAGCAGCTTAATTTCAGACACAAAAAAGGCCGGTTGCCCGGCCCCTTGTAAGATCATTTTCAACTCAACAACTAAACCGCCACCGTCAACACGGTTACATTCTCACCGGTGCCTTGAATAGAAATTCTTTTTTGCCCCGCTTCATTAATCCATATATTGATTTGATGATCGCCACCGTTAATAGTTTCCATGGTGTCTATATATTGAATTGATTCATCGGAAATATTATCAATTCTGGTTTTTTCGACACTTACTTGCTTATTAATAATGCTCATTGTTTTAATCCTATACTGTGCTTTGAAAGAGCGGATATATTAACCGATTACTTTTAAAACGCAATATAAAAAATCAATAAAAACAATAAGTTAGCAGTGACTTATTAATAAGTAACTACTGACTTATTTTAATATTTATTGAATATAAATTAATTGTTTTTATTCGACTTCGGAAAAGATTCAAAAAAAGTATTTATTAGTTTATTTAATATCTCTTCATTTTCTTTGAAGTGCCTAAAGGGGTATTCTTCGCCGAAATGGTCAATGTATTCACCATCGGAATCTTTAAGCGGCCATTTTTCGCCCGAAGTGCCGTAATAGTCGGCCGACCATAAACCCTTATCTATTGTTTCTAATGCGCCAATCATGGCAACCTTAACCAAATCGTCAATACTGGCAACATCAATAATTTTTTCATTATCACCACTTTCTAATTCTTCCCAAGCTTCTAAGCAGTCGGCATGTGTGACCAACTCAGCAAAGTTATTAAAAATATTACTCACAGTCCCACTTTTAAGGTCAACAACCATATATTGCTCACCTTTTTTCTTAAGCTTCTTGTCATCTTCAAGAAATGCTCTTTTAATACGCTTCTCAATAGCGCCCTTTGTTAATTTTATTTTCATTTCTCAATGCCTTACAAATGAAAAACCGCCCAGTAAGGGGCGGCCTTTGTTTATCGTTTTTTATACAAATATAACAGACTCATCGTCAAACTCATTTATTAAAAGTCTATCAGTTAAACAAAAGTCGTCTAAGGTTCCGCCGTCATGCAAGAGTGTATTTAAGCATCTTGCCTCTATAATAAAACTCGCCCACGTTGCGCATAATTCCTGATTTTCCCTAATGTAATCAGGTCTAGCGTGTTGAATTTCTTTAAGTTTGGCGTAACCCGTCAACTTGCAGAACTCACTAACCCTTATTAATAGATTATTCTTATATGCGTTAAGAAGTGTGTTTTTAAAATCAACACCGTCTTTAAAGTAGCCTAGTAAGGATAACCCTATTACTTGAACACCATCATCATCGGTGATATTTGAAATCCAAGCGCTTTGAAGGATTGGCTCAAGAAAGTTTATTTGTGTTTCTGTCATATTTTCACCCGTAAGTAAGTTAATAGAAATTTTCTGGCTCCGTTTCGAAGCCAGTGGGGCTATTAAAGCTTATTACTGTATTTTTGTCCATAAATCTTTTTATCTTTTTTTCTAAATGTCTGATATTCACAAAGTAGGCCTATAAAAACTCAACCCATAATCAAATTGTTCAATAGTGGCTTGCTTTTCTAAAATGTTGTCAGCGATTCCCCGCGTCCAATAGCCTTTGGCAACAGCAGAGATTTTGCCAAAACCATCAACTGATTCCGTTTCGTGCCCGGTTATGTCAAAAATGCCGGGGATCTTTTTGAACATACCCCAAGTTATAAACGTGTGCCGGAACGAATGAAAGCCGCTAAGCCTAGCGCCTTCTGTGACATCTTTGATGTCGACATCTTCCACAAACCTTGTGAACCATTTCCCGGCGTTAGCGGATGCTTTGCCGCCGCGCGGTTGCCATTGTGGGAAGATGATTTTGTGATTGTCGGCTTTCACCCTCTCGACATAATCCAATAAACCCAAATCAAGCAACTTGGAATGAATCGGAACAACCCGCCTTGAAGAATTCGTCTTGATGCTCTTATCAACACCTTCCGCCGTTTCGCCTTCATCGGTAAGGTAGAAGTAATAAACGCCGGTTTCTTTATCCTGCACAATGTCGGTGAATGGGTTCAACTGGCAAACTTCATCCTGATTAGCTAGATACTTCAGCCAAGCCCAGGTTATGGGCGTAGACTGACTGGAAGCTAACCCAAGAGGAGTGTGTTATGTCGATCAATCGCATTCAGTTTCAACCAGGACTATCGATGCCTGACTTTCTCAACCACGTTGGTACCGAAGCACAATGTGAAGCTGCCCTGGAGCAATCACGCTGGCCGCAAGGGTTTGTTTGCCCTTGCTGTCGCGCAACCGGCGTAAGTGTATTTATCGTTGGGTCACACAAAATGTTTCAGTGCCGGGCGTGTCGAC
>JAUYMX010000100.1 GCA_030699345.1 Methylococcaceae bacterium | reverse complement strand
CCTGTATTACCCCCGGGGGCTGTTATCCGTTTTGGTGCGCATGCCCGTCTTGTACGGGAAGCCTGATTAACGGTCATGTCCCCACTTGAACCGCCGGTTCAAGGACGAAGGCATACTACGGCGCAGGCGGGAGATACGTTCTACTCCGCATAGCAAAAAATCCCTCATGAATTACTGGCTAATGAAGTCCGAACCAGACACGTTCGGCATCCACGACTTACTCAATAAACCCAAGCAAACCGAGCACTGGGATGGCGTGCGTAATTATCAAGCCAGAAACATGATGCGGGATGATATGAAACTGGGCGATTTGGTTTTTTTCTATCATTCCAACTGCGACGAGCCTGGCATAGTCGGTATTATGGAAATCGTGAGAGAAGGCTACCCTGATTTTTTTGCCTTCGATCCTGAAGACAAACACTTTGATCCTAAAAGCGACCCGGCTAATCCGCGCTGGATTATGGTGGATGTTAAATACCTCAAAACCCTGTCTCGCACCATCACACTCAAAGAACTCAAGCTAAAAGAAGAGCTAGCCGACTTGGCTTTGCTTAGACGCGGCAATCGTTTGTCAATCATGCCGGTCAGCAAAGCACAGTGGGATTTTATTTTGACGTTGGAATAAATGCCTTACTTCGCATTACCGCCAGAAAATAACCGATAAGCTGGATTGTCGGTTTCTTCTTGATAGATAAACCCTAAGCCATCCAGGCAATGCTCAAACGCTGGCTTTTCTGCACTGGCTATTTGCACACCCATCAACACTTTGCCGAATGCTGCGCCATGGTTGCGGTAATGAAATAAGCTGATATTCCAACGTCCACCCAACGCCAACAAAAATTTCAATAACGCACCTGGTCGTTCGGGAAATTCCAAACTGTAAATCAACTCGCTAAGCTCGCAAGGCGCATGTCCACCGACCATGTAACGAACGTGTTCTTTGGCAAGTTCATTGGTGGTCATGTCAGTTACCGGAAAGCCCTGGCTATGTAATTCCTCAATCACAGTCGCGCGATCCGCTTCAAGGCCGCTGCTGGATAAGCCGACAAAGACCTGCGCCTGAGTTGGATTAAAATAGCGATAATTAAATTCGGTGATACTCCGCCCACCGAGCATTTTGCAAAAATGCAGAAAACTGCCCGGCACTTCCGGAATTGTCACCGCCAGTAAAATCTCCCTATGCTCACCCACTTGCGCGCGTTCAGCCACATAGCGCAACCGATCAAAGTTAATATTCGCACCGCTGTCTATTGCCACTAGCGTTTGCCCGGTGACTTGCTCGCGTTCGACATATTTCTTTAAACCTGCAACAGACAACGCCCCCGCCGGTTCAGCAATGGAGCGGGTATCATCGAAAATATCTTTAATCGCCGCGCAAATTTCATCAGTGTTGACGGTAATAACTTCATCAACATAATGTTGCGCCAGTCGAAATGGCTCTTCGCCAACTTGTTTAACCGCCACGCCATCGGCAAATAACCCTACTTGTTTAATGATGACCCGGCTTTTTGCCTGTAAAGCGCGATTGAGACAATCAGCATCATCCGGCTCGACACCAATAATTTTTATATCCGGCCGCACAAATTTTACATACGCAGCAATCCCTGCAATTAAACCGCCACCGCCAACCGGGACAAATATCGCGTGCAAATCGCCAGTTTGTTGCCTGAGAATCTCCATAGCCACCGTACCCTGCCCGGCAATGACATCAGGGTCATCATAAGGATGAATAAACACCATGTCTTTTTGCTCAGCCAATTCTTTGGCGTGCCCGTAAGCATCATCATAAGAATCACCAAATAAGACAATCTTGGCGCCTCTGGCTTTAACTGATTTAACTTTAATTTCCGGGGTGGTTTTGGGCATCACAATCAACGCTTTAATACCCAAGTGTTTCGCCGACAAGGCCACGCCCTGCGCATGATTGCCCGCGGACGCAGCAATTACGCCTTTCGCCCTGGCAGCCTCATCCAGCAAGGACATCTTGTTATAGGCACCACGAATTTTGAAAGAAAATACCGGTTGTAAATCTTCCCGCTTTAGCAAGACAGTATTATTCAATCGCTCCGACAGCGATGACGCTTTATCAAATGGTGTTTCTATCGCCACATCGTATACTTTGGCGCGTAATATTTTTTCTATGTAGTGTTTTAGCATTAGCAAAAATCGGCTGAGGAATAGGGGCTTCTTAGGGTATTATCACACATCAATTTACTCTTCCCGTAACCCTTACTACACAAGGAAAAATTATGACTCAAGATGAATTAAAACAAAAAGTGGCTCAAGCGGCACTTAAGTACATCAAAGATGTGCCGATAATCGGTGTGGGTACCGGCTCAACTGTTAATCATTTCATCGACTATCTGGCTGATTTTAGAGGCCAAATTGAAGGTGCTGTTTCCAGTTCGGAATCAAGCACCCAACGCTTGAAAAAATTGGGCATTCCGGTTCTGGATTTAAATGCTGTAGGTCCGCTTGAAGTTTATATCGATGGCGCTGATGAAGTTAACCCGCAAAAACATCTTATCAAAGGCGGGGGCGGCGCATTAACCCGCGAAAAAATCATCGCTGCAGCCAGTAAGACATTTGTCTGCATCGTTGACGAAAACAAATGTGTAGATATATTAGGCGCGTTCCCGTTACCTGTGGAAGTGGTTCCCATGGCCAGAAGCTATGTCGCCAGGGAACTCGTTAAGCTAGGCGGGCAACCGGTATGGCGTGAAAATTACATCACCGACAACCACAATGAAATTCTTGATGTGCATAACTTAAGTATTCTTGAACCAAAGAAACTGGAAGCCATTATCAACAACATCACCGGCGTTGTGACCGTAGGCATTTTTGCCGAACGCCCTGCAGACATCGTGTTAATTGGTAAAGGCACTGAAGTCGTTACTCTTTAAATAGAGTTGCCATAGCCGGAAAGACATGAGCTGTGGCATTAACAATAATGAACTGAAACAAATCAGGGGATAAATTATGAACAAAATTATATTGTTAGCTGCTGCAATGCTATTTTCCAACAGCACCTTTGCTAAGACCGACCATTATTTGCTGCTTGAGAGCAACCATGTGCAGCATTTGAAAATTACCACTGTAGGTGATGATGTCAACGTTAGTGCTGATGTAGATTTCGAGCCAAATGACACAGAGAAAGGCCGTCATGGCTGCTCTGCGGATATTGCAGGCAAAGCCAAACACGTAAATGAAAACGAATTGGTATTGAAAAAACAGCTTGAAGGTGAAGCTAAGTTTTGCTCGCTGAATATTAAATTAACGCCAACTGGCGCAGTAATTGAGCAATCGGCCGACTGTAGTTATTTTACCGCCGGCAGTTGCCGTTTCTCTAGCGAAGGCAAAGAACTAGTTAAGGTTAAATATATCCGCGAATAAGTTCTTTTTGTATTAAATGTTGGGTTGCGAAGCATGCAACCCAACACTGCTTTATCCGGCTTAGTACCGGGACATCGGTTACTTAACGTAAGTCAACCAATCGGCATGGTCATCGCGACGACCATGCACATAATCAAAGTACAAAGATTGCAATTTTTCAGTGATTGGGCCGCGGCTGCCACTGCCTATTTTGCGGTTATCCAATTCCCTGATCGGCGTAACTTCGGCAGCTGAACCGGTAAAGAAGGCTTCATCGGCGACATAAATTTCATCGCGGGTAATGCGTTTTTCAGTAACTTCAAAGCTTTGTTCCCTGGCGATGGTAATTACGCTATCACGAGTAATACCTTCCAGTGCTGAAGTGGTTTCCGGGGAATAAATCTTACCGTCACGTACTATAAACAGGTTTTCCGCGCTGCCTTCAGCAGCAAAGCCTTCGTGGTCAAGCATTAATGCTTCATCGTAGCCATTGGACCGGGCTTCTTGTAGGGCCAATATCGAATTGATGTAATTGCCGTTGGCTTTGGCTTTGCACATGGTACTGTTGTGGTGATTGCGGGTGTAAGACGAGGTACGGATGCGAATACCTTGTTCGATGCTATCCGCGCCCAAATAGGCCCCCCAAGACCAAGCCGCGACCATGACATGCACTTTCAGGTTATCGGCTCTTAAGCCCATGCCTTCAGAACCCAAAAAGCACATGGTACGGATGTAAGCGCTATCAAGGTTGTTTTTAGCAAGCGCATCAAGTTGCACTTGATTGATTGTGTCTTTATCAAACGGCATAGTCATCGCCATAATGTGCGCCGAACGGAATAGGCGAT
Organism: Methylococcaceae bacterium; assembly: GCA_030699345.1. Lineage (GTDB taxonomy): Bacteria > Pseudomonadota > Gammaproteobacteria > Methylococcales > Methylomonadaceae > JABFRC01. Next base: position 3,477 of record JAUYMX010000100.1, on the reverse strand, counting down.
CGGTATGCGTCTGGTTCCTGAAAATCGCGGTGCCCTTGTCGGTTTGATAGGCCCTGATGCCTTCAAAGACGCCCAAACCGTAATGCAACGTGTGTGTCAGGACGTGGACTTTAGCTTCACGCCACTCAACCCATTGTCCATCCAGCCAAATAACGCCATCTCTATCGTCCATCGTCATCGTTTATTCTCCAACATATTTAGTGATTGTTATTCCATGACATCGTGCCAGATGTGCTCGACCTGAGTCCTCATTTCGGCAACCTCAGCCTCATCAACCAGCGCACGATCGCCTTGTAACACCAGCTTATGTCCACTATCGCGGTAGGCGCAATAAGCAGTTTTGAGTGTATTGGCGACAGTCTCGGATATAAATCCGTCTGCCTGTAATCCTTCCAGCAGCCTGACATTATCGGTGTAAGTAGTTAACGCCAAGTTGTTTGCCGCACGCGCCAGGATGCCGAATTGTACTATAAACTCAATATCGGCAATACCGCCCTTGCCCTGTTTGAGGTCAAACTTGCTAGCATCTTTGTTGGTCAATGCGGCGCGCATTTTTTCGCGCATGTCCCTAACTTCCGTTTTCAGCACGTCAACGTCTCTTGGCAAACTTAAAATGCGTTGCCGTATCGCTTCATAGTTTGTTTTTAATCGTGCATCTCCAGCGATAAAACGACCGCGTACTAAAGCCTGATGTTCCCAAGTCCAGGCTTGGTTTTTTAAATAGTCTTCATAGCCATGGATATGAGCCACCAACAACCCGGAATCGCCATTGGGGCGTAGGCGCATATCTACTTCATACAGTATGCCGGACAGCATTTTAGTGTCCAGAATATGCCGGACTCGCTGCCCTAAGCGACCATAAAACTGGGTGCAGGAAATAGCTTTATTGCCATCAGTCAGCGCATTGCCGTCCTGGCAATCATAAAGAAATACCAAATCCAGGTCGGAACCATAACCCAGCTCAATACCCCCCAGTTTGCCAAATCCCAGTACCGCAAAGCCATCAGCACTGTGTCGGCAACTCGGGGGCAAACCATGGTTTTCGGTCAGCATGTGCCAAGCTCGATCAACAACATGCTCAACGATGCTCTCGGCAATGTAAGTCAGATAATCGCTGACCACCATCACCGGAATCACGCCCATAATGTCGGCCGCTGCTACGCGTAATACACACAGTTGCTTAAATTGCCTCAGCACCACCATCAGCTGTTCCAAATCCTGCACGTCTACCTGAGCTAAAAGCCGCTGCAATTGCGCATCCAGATCGACTTTTTTAAGCGGCTCGTATAATGACCGGGTATCCATTAATTCATCAAACAACACTGGATACTGCGATAAATACTCACAAATCCAAGGACTGGCTGAGGACAGTCGAATTAATTGATTCAAGGCTTCAGGATTTTCCGCCAACAACGATAAATACACATTGCGGCCCGCGACTGCTTCAAATAACCGCAAAATGCGCAGTAGCGTTTCGCCGGGATTATCGGCAGACTGTAATGCCTCAATTAACTGCGGCATTAATCGATCCAGCACGCCAGCGCCTTTGGTGGTCAAGCGCTTAACTGCAGGGGAGTTTTTGAATGCTCTAATCGCTGCCAGTATCGATTCGGGCTGTTGACAACCGTAGCCTTGCAACGTTGCCAGCAAGTCCTGCTCGTCACCGACACCGGTCCAAATGCTCTGGCTATGTCGATCATCCGCGTCCTGTTTTGATAACGAAAATACTTGATCGAATACTGCATGCACCTGTGCCCTGACTCGATCCAAATCGCGTTTGAAGCTAACCCAATCGGCATAATCCAGTGAATATGAGAGTGCCAGCTGGGCTGTCTCGCTAGTGGGCAAATCATGCGTTTGCCGGTCTTGGTATTGCTGAATATGATTTTCCACCCGACGCAGAAAGCAATACGACTGCGTTAACTGATCAACATCCGCCTGCGGCAATAATTCCAGCTCTCCTAGCCGTTGCAGCACATCCAAAATGCCGCGAATTTGCAGCGACTTCTCAGTCCCGCCACGGATCAACTGAAACGCCTGACCGATAAACTCGATTTCGCGTATGCCGCCCGGCCCCAGTTTGATATTTTCCAGCCGGTCTTTACGTCTTAACTCCTGGGTAATCTGGGCCTTAAGTGAACGTAACTCTTCAAACGCGCCGTAATCTAAATACCGCCGATAGACAAAAGGCCGGAACATCGCCATCAACTGGGCACCGCTGTTAAAGTCGCCCGCCACCTGGCGCACTTTAATCATCGCGTAACGCTCCCACTCGCGCGCTTGAGTTTGGTAATAATTTTCCATGCCATCGAAGGTTATCAGTATCGGCCCGCTATCGCCAAACGGCCTTAAGCGAATATCGGTTCTAAATACAAACCCCTCGACGGTAATGGCATCCAGCACCTTGACCAGACTCTGGCAAATCTTGGTAAAAAACTCGGCATAACTGGTCTGTTTTTTATCCGACAAGACACCATTTTCGGCGTAGGCAAAAATCAAATCGATGTCGGAAGAATAATTCAGCTCATAAGCCCCCAGTTTGCCCATGCCCAACACCACCAGCTGTTGCGGCGTGCCATCGGACAGCACTGGCGTTCCGCGTTTAGCGCAGGCCTCACGGTAAAGAAAATCCAACGCATATTGAATGCAGGTATCCGCAAGATGCGATAAATCCAGCAAAGTTTCCGATAGCTCAGACCAGCCAGCCAAATCCCGCCAAGCGATTCTGACCATCTCTCGACGCCTAAATGTACGTAGTACGGACATCAACTCAAGTTCATCAGCAGGCAACTTTGTGGCTAACCGATCGAAATAAGCGTTAGCGCTATATTTCGTCAACAAATCCCCGGTTGCGACTAAATCGACTAATAACTCCGGCTTAGCCAAGCAACTGTCTGTGACAAATTCACTGCTTGCCCACACCTTGGGCATAGACGCCATTAATTCCGGCGTTTGCACAAGCATCACATTGTGCTCCGACAGCTGCTGATAGAAATTGATTAATGACGTTTTAACTGACAACTGCAGTGCTTCTGGCACGCTGGAACAATCAATCTCAGGCATAGAGGTTACAAGCATGGGGATTCCGGCTGTGATAAAAAAGCCATGATAACGAAAATAACGATGTAAACAGAAGCCTTCAAGCAAATCACATTGAGGCAAATACGCTTATTTTTTGTGCAGAATCAGGCTCATGCCATCAAATCAAGAACTTATCCGCCTTGAATTTAGCGACACACAGAACAATTATTTAGATATGTATATAGAAATCGGTCAGCCTTGGAATACAACACCAAATAGACTGATTATTTAGAATAACTAAATAAAGAACGATGCTTTTTGAGGAAAGAAAGAGTCGGCCTATAAGCCGGGTTTTGTCGAGAACAGTCATTCATCTAGGCTGCAAGTCACCTTGCAGCTCAAGCAATCTACCCAGGAACCGCGCGGGCCACGCGTCTGTTCCTCTATTTGATCTTG
>JAUYMX010000139.1 GCA_030699345.1 Methylococcaceae bacterium | reverse complement strand
AGTGTTTGAGAAAGTCAGGCATCGATAGTCCTGGTTGAAACTGAATGCGATTGATCGACATAACACACTCCTCTTGGGTTAGCTTCCAGTCAGTCTACGCCCATAACCTGGGCTTGGCTGAAGTATCTAGCTAATCAGGTTTAATTTTATTGCACGCTTGTAAATAGTTGATTTTTTAAGCATAAAAAAGCTGTTTCTTGAGAGGCTGTAGGTGCGAATTCATTCGCACGATGCGGATAAATCCGCACCTACCCGGTCTTGCCTAGTTGTCAAAAATAGGGAACCTCGAAAAACCCTGCACTTCGACAGACTCAGTACCCACAGGGCATAAATGCGAACGGTGTCTTAAAAATCAAGGATTTCCGTTCGTGGTGAGCAAAGTAAGCCCCTTTTCGGCGGCATGGCGTTACCAAGAAACAGACGCTGTTTGAGGCGAATTTTTAATTCCATTGTCTGCTTGTAAGTAGTTGATTTTATAAAAATAAAAAAGCTGTTTCTTGAGAGATTCAGGCAAGCTGTAGGTGCGAATTCATTCGCACTATGCGGATAAATCCGCACCTACCCGATCTTGCCTAGTCGTCAAAAATAGGGAACCTGGAAAAAACCTGCACTTCGATAAACTCAGTACCCACAGGGCATAAATGCGAACAGCGTCTTAAAAATAAAGGGGTTCCGTTCGTGATGAGCTTGTCGAACCATGACCGGAATGGGTTTTTCGGGGTTCCCCTTATATTAATAAGCCTCCAGCATTCGATTTGTTTTTAATTGATTTCACCCGTTGAAACAAGGGGATTATTTGCCACTATCCAGATCCGTAATCACGCAGAATTAATTAGGCGGGCTTTTTTTGATTGTCGTAGTTTTTGCTATTAGAATGACTGTGTTTATTCGGTTCGAAGATCGCGCAGCCTTGTAATCAATATCAACTACTTAACTCTGATAGGAATCCTAAATGTCCTTAAATTTCCTTCCCAAAAGAACTGCACAAGGCAAAATCTCCGCGACAGCCCTATTAATTTCGCTATGCCTTAGCACTCAGCCGGCTCAAGCGGCTTTAACCTTCAACTTTACCTACTTAAGCCCTGGTCAAGGCTTTGATGATCCGACCTTTGGCGCGGCCCGCAAGTTGGCACTGAATAGCGCCGCTGACTTATTAGGCGAATATTTTGTTAATTACACCGCAACGCTTGATTACGATGTCACCTCATCGAGCGTGAACGAATCTAGGCTGGCATCAGCAGGCAGCAGTTATTCCGTGATCCCTGGCACGTTTCAACGCACCACTGTGCAAACAAAAATTCTGACTAATGGCGCAACCGACAGCAATTATTTTGCGGCCGACGGTCATATTGATTGGAACTTTTACGAAAACTGGGGGCTAAGCGATAGCGTCGCCGCGAATGAATTTGATTTTAAAACAGTCGCAATACACGAGTTATTACACTCATTTGGTTTTAGTTCGGTTGTTAACCAAAACGGTGGTGGGCTAGAAGATAAGAACACTGGCACGCCCGACACCTGGGCCACTTTTGACAAATTTTTGACGAATGCTGACGGCGTTAGTTTGATAAATAACGCCGGAGTATTTGCAGGCTCTAATGTTAATGCTCTAACAAGTGGCAGCGGCAGCGTATTATTCAACGGTCAAAATGCCAAAGACGCCAATGGCGGTGTTGCCGTTAACCTTTATGCACCGACAATATTTAGCCCAGGCAGCAGCATTAGCCATCTTGACGATGATACTCTCGCCTTGTCTGAGTTAATCATGGCTTCATCCGTATCTGCAGGCCAAAAATCACGAGAATTGTCGGCTATTGAACTGGGTATACTTCGAGACATCGGCTATACACAGATAGTTGCACCAGCTGAGGTACCCGTACCTGCCGCAGCTTGGTTGATGCTAAGCGGACTACTCGGACTAGTCAGTTTCGGCCGTCGCAAAACGGCGCTTTAAATTACCGTCTGGCTATTTAGTTGCGCTAAAAGGGGCTTATAACAAGCCCCTTTTTTATTGATCAAAAAGAAATAAACACATGCATAAATTCTCAATCTATTTATTGATAACGCTGGGGATTAGCTTAATGACCACTAACCTATCGGCAAGCCCAGAGTTACCACTGCAGTATTCTCTAAAAGACGTCTCCATTTCCATTTTGCATCAACCTGGTCAAGGTCTTCCGAAGGGGTATCAAGTTGTCATAGCGGGCGATGGCAATAGCTTTTATACCTACAACAACGGACCTAAACAGACGTTGTCAGTCGAGAAAAAAACCGTGTTAGAGCTGGTTAACGACTTTTACCACAGCCATTTTTTTGAATTAGCAGATACCTATACAGTAAAAAAACAAGTGCTCCTGAAAAGCGACGGCAGCATAACGACAATGGCCGAACGCCTGGTCGACATAGCCAGTACTCGACTGTGTATACAACTTGCCGATTATCAAAAGTGCATCACTGTGGTTAATGGACAACCAGCGTCAGCAGCCTCGTTAATCAGCAAAATAGAGCGCGTAATTAATTTTGATGTCAGCAATCCGTAAGCTCATTCTTTTCGGCCAGCAAGATTACATTCCTGATAGCAGCTCGGGGTAATCTGCTTATAATAAGCGCGGTAATACCGGTTGCTTGACAGCCTGGCTAGGCTTAAATAATCAACGGCCGGAATTATTTAAAAACAATAATAAGAAGAGGAGAGGTCAATGAACCTAAACAATAAATTTACTGCTCTACAACTTGCCATCATCAATGAGCAAGCCACCCTTTACACCTGCGCATGCCCTGTCCATGTCAGTATGCAAATTGCTAACTTACGCAAATTATTCGATTATCAACAGACCTGTATAGATATGCCCTCGGAAAGTGAAGTGCATTTGCAGGTTCACCAGCGCATTGCCGACGTCACCAAACAAGCCCATCAACTCATGGAACAATGTCTGGATGAAATTTTGGATTTGGAGGGTTGGGATAGAGCGACCCTGGAAATGCCTGTCGGCCTTCGGACGCGAATAGAAAAAATTTGATGTGCCACGTAGGGTTTACATCGCATAACACGCGCCAATCATAATCAATCGATTAAAAGCTATGCGAGCCAGCCCTACGCAACTTGAACAACACAAGCGGTTACAGCCTAGTCCTGCTACTTAATTCCTCGATACCCCGACGTGATCGGATAACGCCGATCGCGGCCGAATGCACGTGGCGTAATACGGATGCCGGGCGGCGATTGCCGACGTTTGTATTCATTGCGATCTACCAAGCTGATGGCTCTTACCACATGTTCAGGACTATAACCGGCAGCAATTATGTCTTCTGCAGATTGATCCAGTTCTACATAGCGCTCTAAAATCGGATCTAAAATCTCGTAAGGCGGTAAGGAATCGGCATCGACTTGATCGGGCGCCAATTCGGCAGATGGCGGCCGGGTAATAACACGCTCGGGTATCACCGCAGACAGGCTGTTTCGGTAACGCGCCAATTTATAAACCAACAGCTTAGGCACATCCTTGATCGGTGCAAAACCACCGGCCATGTCACCGTACAACGTGGCATAACCCACGCTCATTTCGCTTTTGTTGCCGGTGGTAAGTAACAACTTGCCTTGCTTGTTGGAGATGGCCATCAAGATCACACCGCGGCAACGAGCCTGGATATTTTCTTCGGTAGTATCTTTGGCCGTACCTGCGAACAATTCAGCCAACATGCCATTAAATGCCGTCACCGCAGGTTCTATCGGAATGGTGTGATACTTAACGCCCAGCGCCTCGGCTTCTAATATGGCGTCTTCATTACTCATGTCTTGCGTGTAGCGCGACGGCATCAGCACCGCCTCTACTTTATCCGCGCCCAAGGCATCTACCGCCAAAGCCAGCACCAGCGCCGAATCAATACCGCCAGACAAACCCAGTAACGCGCCTTGGAAGCCGTTCTTGCGCACGTAATCTTGAATGCCCAGCACCAACGCTTGATAGTCGCTGGAGACTTCCTCATACAGCGGCGCGCAAGTACTTGGCTTGATTTGATTGTCGTCAAACTCAATCACACTAATTTGCTCTTTAAATTCGGCGGCTCTAAACACCACATCACCTTGCTGATTAACCACAAAGGACGCGCCATCAAAAACCAGCTCATCCTGACCACCGACTTGATTGACATACACCAAAGGCAGTTGCGCCGCTTTCACCTGGCTACAAATAATAGCTTCGCGTTGATGGATTTTGCCTGAATGAAAAGGCGACGCGTTTAAGGTTAATAACAACTCCGCCCCAGCCTGCTTGTTGTCTTCGATAATGCCGGGCCGCCAGACATCTTCACAAATAGTCAGGCCAATAAAGGTGCCGTTAAATTCAAACACGCAGGGCTTATCACCGGCCGCAAAATAACGCTGCTCATCGAACACGCCGTAATTGGGCAAGGCCCGTTTGCGATAACAGGCCAGCGTTACGCCACCCTGCAACACTACTGCGCTGTTATAAAGTTTATCGCCATCAAGCTCGGGAAAACCCACCACCAAAGCGATGCCATCCACTGCATCGGCCAGCTGATACACCGCATTGTTGGCAGCGGCAATAAAATCGGCCCGCAGCAACAAGTCTTCCGCCGGGTAGCCGGTAATCGTCAGCTCGGGAAAAACAATTATTTCCGCGCCCAACTCATCACGGGCATGCTCAGCGGCTTTGATGATGTTGCTAACATTGGCGGCGATATTGCCGACCAGGAAATTGGTTTGGGCTAGGGCGATTTTTAGGGTCATTGGAGGAATTCTTTAGCTTGTTTTGGAAATTTACCAATTAACCACTTTAGTAATTCAACTTGATCCCCGCCTTTTGCCCGTCTGACTTGTATCAGTAATTTCTGAATAGATGGGCGATCTAGGGTTAAGTTTGAAGCTCCTTCATTACATACAGAACACAACGCACGTAAGTTTGCTGCACTATCATCCCCACCTTGCGATTTGTCGATAATATGCCCTATGTGCAAGCGTGTTTTTCTTGATGGATCATACGGGTGAAGTTCTCCGGCAACCGCTCCACACATTTGACAAGTAAAGCCGTTACGATCAAGAACGAAAGCCCGTGTTTCTTTAGATATTGCACGTTCAAATGCCGGTTGCGGTTTCGGGTTTTCTAAAATGTACTGTCCAGGTTTTAGATCGCTACGATCATTGTGGGTCAGTATTTGGTAACCTTCTTCGGTTCGCAGTTCACGAACACGCCGCGCCCATTCTGTTTGATTACTACATACCTCACGCAACTCTTCAGAATCCATTATGCGGCCAATATTACTTAAGAAATGTTCACGTAATTTTGCTTTTGCCCCAATTGATCTTGCCATTATTAAATGTCCTTATCCTGCTATTGCAAATAGTTTTCTAACTGCCAAACATTCATGAATTTGTGCGGCCACTGCATGAGCAACAGGTGGCGGAAAAGCGTTGCCAACTTGACGGTATGCAGGTGTTTTTTTGCCTAAAAATTTCCAGTCATCGGGAAAACCTTGAATTCTTGCCACCATCTCCACGGTTAAACGAGGCATACCAACAAAATCTTTTTCAGGTACTTCATTAGCAATGGTGTGCCCATTTACCCCTAGTGCCGCCCATGCTTTCTTGGCTCGGGTTGGTCCCAAATCGGGGCCACCGTGTTTCTTGGAACCACCCACAATTGTTGGCGCAATATCGTCAGCTTCTTTCGCCCACTTTCTAGCTCCACGCCAGCCACCCGCATTCATTTGATCGAGCAAAAGCTCTCCAACAGTAGGCGGGTTATGACCAAGAGGGCTGCACCAGTGAAAATTAGCAGCCAAGTCTTTTTTAATAGCGACGATGACAACACGAGGGCGTAACTGCGAAACACCATAGTCTGAAGAATTCAGTAAACGCCAATCGACTACATAGCCCATGCGTTGCAATTGCCGCTTCAAGGTAATGCGATAATCTTCAAATACAGCGTCAAGAAAACCGCGTACGTTTTCCAGCATGACAGCATTAGGTCTGATTTCATCAACAAGGCGCAATGCTTCTGGAAACAAATCGCGGTCATCATCTTGCCCCAATTGTTTACCCGCTTTGGAAAAAGGCGGGCACGGTACGCCGCCAGCCAACAATTGAACACCTTTGTATTTTGTACCGTCGAACTCCTTTACATCACTTTCAATAACATTCCAGTTTGGGCGATTGAATCGTAAGGTTTTGCAACAGTGAGCATCAATTTCAACCAAAGCTTGCGCGTCGAATCCCGCACGTTCCAAGCCCAAGGCTTGACCACCGGCACCCGCACAGATTTCTACGCATTCAAGTCCATTTGGATCGATTACTTTCATAAACAACCCTTCATAGCCACGCCAATATCGGTAGGTGAATTAACCACTTCAATCCCGGCAGCTTTAAGTGCTGCTACTTTACCGGCAGCGGTGCCTTTACCACCGGTAACAATCGCGCCGGCATGACCCATACGTTTGCCGGGTGGCGCAGTTTGGCCGGCGATGTAAGCCACGACCGGCTTGGTGACGTGGCCTTTGATATATTCCGCGGCTTCTTCTTCCTCAACGCCGCCGATTTCACCGACCATGACAATACCTTTGGTTTGCTCGTCGGCTTGAAAACGGCTGAGGACATCCACGAAGTTCATGCCGTGGATGGGGTCGCCACCGATACCAACGCAGGTGCTTTGTCCCAAACCTTGCTTGGTGGTTTGATCGACCGATTCATAAGTCAACGTACCTGAACGAGAGACAATGCCTATCGAGCCGGGCAGATGGATGTTGCCGGGCATGATGCCGATCTTGCATTCGCCGGGGGTGATGATGCCGGGGCAATTGGGGCCGATTAACAAGGCGCCGGTATCGGCCATGGCCGCCTTTACCCGCAGCATCTGCAAAATAGGAATGCCTTCGGTGATGCAAACGATGAGTGTTATCCCTGCATCGACAGCTTCCAGAATGGCATCAGCCGCGTAAAAAGGCGGTACGTAAATCACGCTGGCGGTGGCGCCGGTGCTGTTTACGGCATCGGCAACGGTGTCGAATACCGGCAAGCCTAAATGGACTTCATGACCGCGTCCGGGCGTTACGCCACCAACCAATTGGGTGCCGTATTCCAGCGCCTGACGAGAATGAAAACTGCCTTGTTTGCCGGTGAAACCTTGGCAAATGACTTTGGTGTGTTTGTTGATCAGAATGCTCATCGACTCTATCTTCCTTTCGCTAAGGCCACGACTTGTTCTGCGGCATGTTCCAGATCATCCGCCGCAACGATATTCACGCCGGATTTAGCCAGCAACTCACGGCCTTGTTCAGCATGCGTGCCTTCCAATCTTACGACCACCGGCACGGTCACATGCACTTGCTCGACCGCGGCTAAAATGCCTTGTGCAATCACGTCACATTGCACGATACCGCCAAAAATATTTACCAATACGGCTTTTACCTCCGGGTCGGAAAGAATCAATTTGAAAGCTTCGGATACTTTTTCAACCGTCGTACCGCCGCCGACATCCAGAAAATTGGCAGGGAATCCGCCTTTAAGCTTAACCAAGTCCATAGTCGCCATCGCCAAGCCAGCGCCATTGACCATGCAACCAATATTGCCGGACAAGGTAATGTAATTAAGCCCAAATTGCTGGGCTTCGTTTTCTTTTGGATCTTCCTGCTCAGGATCTTGCAGCGCGGCAATATCAGGATGTAAAGCCAGCGCGTTATCATCGAAGTTGATTTTGGCATCCAAAGCCAACAACTCGCCGCTGTCAGTTTCTATTAACGGGTTAATTTCTATCTGGCTGGCATCTTTAGCTAAAAACAGTTGATACAAGCCGCCCATTAGCTTTTCCAGTTCGCGAAGTTGCGCACCTTTAAGACCTAATGCAAAACCGACCTTGCGGCATTGATAGCCTTGCAGACCGGCTGCCGGATGAATGGGTACCGAGATAATCTGTTCAGGTGTGTCATGGGCAACGGTTTCAATGTCCATGCCACCTGCGGCTGATGCGATAAACATGACACGCTGGCTGCTGCGATCGACCACTAGACTAAGATACAACTCGCGTTTAATCGGGTAGATTTTTTCGATCAGCAAGGAATTAATCGGCAATCCTTCCGCACCTGTTTGTTGGGTCACTAACCGTTGTCCCAGCAAACTTGCACTGAACTCTTTAACTTCCTTCAGGCTGTTAGCCAGTTTAACGCCACCGACTTTGCCCCTTCCACCCGCATGAACCTGGGCTTTAACTACCCAGCCTTCACCGCCCAATGCTCTAGCTACCAGCTCGGCCTGATCTGGCTTGGTCACTTGTTTTCCTTCAGGCACCGGTATTTGGTAGTCCTTAAATAACTGTTTGGCCTGATACTCATGAATATTCATTATTGCTCCTCGTTGGCAGGTCGACATCGGCGGATTGCTGCAAAGCTTTGTCCCGCTTTGATTCAAGGCTTAAATCAAAGTATTGGCATCAATGCTATGCTTTATTGATCGTGTGGGTATTCTATCCAAGTCCTTACAAAACGCTATGTTAAAAAACACCACGTCCGCAAACGCCAATAACATTTACCCTTGTCCTTTTTCCAGGGATTACAGCATCCCTTCGGAACAGGCTTGGCGACTGTTAAAGGTATTTTTAAGCTACCGCTTAGTGCTTGGTTGTTTGTTTATCTATTTGTTTTACCAACACAGAGGCCCTCTCCCCCTTGGTCCGTATGGACAACAGCTATTTCTCGATGGCTGCTGGACTTACCTGCTACTAACCGTGCTATCAATGATCTGCGTCGCTTGGCGGATTACCGGCTATGCCATCCAGGCGCAGTGGTTGATTTTTACCGACATCATCATGCTTACGTTGCTTATGCATGCTTGCGGAGGTGTAAACAGTGGCATGGGAGTGTTACTTGCAGTTTCAATCGCTTCAGGGGGGTTACTGATAGGTGGCATTTGTTCAATTGTATTCGCGGCAATTGCCAGTTTAGCGGTAATTTCTGAACAGGTTTTCGCTGATTACACCGATAGTTTTGCGGCCATTTCTTACACTTATGCAGGTATGCTGGGCGCCGCGTTTTTTACCATCGCGTTACTGGCGCACGTACTTACACAGCGAAGCACACAGACTTTGCAACTCGCCAAGCAACAACGCCAAACCATTCTCAATCTGGAGGAGCTTAATCGCTATATCATCCAGCATCTACAATCGGGGATTCTTATCATCGATAAAACGCAAGCTCTGCAAATGGCCAATGAAGCGGCCTTACGCTTGTTAAATTTGACTATTTTACCTACTCACCTGGGAGTAATTTCATCACCGTTATCTGAGGCCTTTAGCACCTGGCTGCAGGACGCTGAACAAGATGCCGTGCTGCTCAAATTTACTGACCAATCTGAAATTCGCAGTCGTTTTATGGTGTTGCCTGCCGGTCGAGACGTGTTTTATTTATGCATTCTGGAAGACATGTCGTTATACAACCAGCGTCTACAACAAAGTAAGCTGGCTTCCTTAGGTCGGTTAACCGCCAGCATCGCTCATGAGATACGTAATCCGTTGGGGGCCATTAGCCATGCAGGCCAGTTACTGTCAGAAAATCCGCAGTTATCCCCGCAAGATCAACGCTTAACCGAGATTATTCAAACCCACTCTGTTCGAGTCAATCACTTCATCGACGACATTTTGCAACTGTCTCGCAGAACGGCATCCCGCCGAGAAACCATCGTGTTACAACCTTGGCTGGAAGACTATCTGGCGATGTTTATTATTGAAAAAGCTATCGACGCCAATCTTTTCAGCCTAAGCATGGTGCCCGCACGTTTGTCTGCATTCGTCGATCCAGGCCATTTGAAGCAGATCATGGATAATCTATGTCAAAACGCCTTGAAATACGGCAATGCTGACGCTGGCCCAATTATTTTACGTGTGTTTTTATTCCAACAAGCGCCGTGCATTGAGGTGATAGACAATGGCGAGGGCATCAAGAAAGAACAACTTGCGCATCTATTCGAACCGTTTTTTACCACTTCCAGCTGCGGCACCGGCCTTGGCCTATACATTTCCAAAGAACTGGCCGAATTAAACCAGGCTAATTTGAGCTATCATTTGACTGCAGAAAACCACAGCTGTTTTCGCCTATGCCTTCTGAATGCAGAACAATCCTTGATCGAAATATGACAAAACCACTGGCGTTAATCGTCGACGACGAACCCGATATTCTTGAATTACTGGAAATTACCCTTAACCGCATGAACATCGAAACATGTGCGGCGGAAACCATTGCCAATGCTAAGGCCTTATTACAGCAACATTCATTTGATCTTTGTTTGACCGACATGAAGTTGCCGGATGGCAATGGTTTAGAGCTGGTCGACCATATCCAATCACTGCGTCACCCGATTCCGGTCGCAGTAATTACGGCTCACGGCAATATGGACACGGCCATTTTGGCAATGAAAAAAGGCGCATTTGACTTTGTTTCTAAACCGCTCGAATTGCCTGCGTTCAGACAACTAATTACCAGCGCTCTCAAACTTTCTGATCCGGCCGCACCTAAAGAACGGCGCACTCGTCATACCTTATTAGGTGAATCTGCAGTAATGCGTGAAATCCGGTCAAAAATAGACAAACTGGCACGCAGCCAAGCACCGGTTTATATCAGCGGAGAATCTGGCTCAGGCAAAGAATTGGTGGCGCGCTTGATACATCAACAAAGCGCTCGTAGCGATAAGGCTTTTGTTGCCATTAACTGCGGGGCGATTCCTTTGGAGCTGATGGAAAGCGAATTCTTTGGTCATAAAAAAGGCAGCTTTACCGGCGCAGTCAGCGATAGTAAGGGCTTATTTCAGGCGGCAGAAGGTGGCACGTTGTTTTTGGATGAAGTGGCTGACTTGCCGCAATCGTTGCAGGTTAAATTACTGCGCGCCATTCAAGAGAAAAAAGTTCGCCCTGTCGGCGAGCAGATGGAAATCCCGGTAGATGTTCGCTTACTCAGCGCGACTCACAAAAACCTGGCCAACCTGGTGAATGACGGCAGTTTTAGACAAGATTTATATTATCGGATCAATGTTATCTAATTACATATTCCGCCGCTACGTCAAAGACACGACGATATATTCGAGTTGGCAGAACATATTTTGAGCAAATTAACTGAAAACGATACAAAACCGCCCCTCCTGACACCGGCAGCAATGGCCGCACTACAGCAATATTCGTTTCCCGGTAATGTAAGAGAATTGGAAAACATTTTAGAGCGTGCATTGGCGCTATACGATGGCAACACAATCGATGTTGATGACCTTAATTTGCCACTGCTTAGCCATCAGCCGGCAGAATCACCGGACTATGATCCGGCACTCGGCTCACTGGAAGATCATTTGGAAACTATCGAAAGAAAAGCTATCACTCAAGCATTGGAAGATAACAAATGGAATAAAACTGCCGCTGCAAAACAGTTGGGCTTATCGTTTCGGTCATTTCGCTATCGGTTAAAAAAGCTTAAGTTGGAAGAATAACTGTCAACGCCAAAGGGCACTATTTAAAGTGCCCTTAACGCATCTAAATTAAGCGCGGTATTTTTCTATCTCTTCCAGCTTAGCGATTGCCTGCTTTATTTTGCCCTCGACTTCAGCGTCTAATTCATTGTTTTTATAAACTTTATCCAAAAGCCCTTCTGCAACCAACGCGTCTTTTATCCAACGTTTAGTGAAGCGGTAATTGCTGTAGGTCGTGGCTACTTCACCGGTACTGGGATCTTTCAGACCTTTTTTACTAGCTGCAGCGGGTGCAGCTGCTTTTGTTACCTTTGCAGTATTAGCAGGCGTCGTTTTTTTGCTGGCTGCTGGTTTTTTCTCTGGCACCACCTCGATGGCAACTGCTTCAGGCTTAGCAACCGGTTGTTCAGTTACTTGTGGCTCTGCCTGAGTAGGCTTTTTAGCGTTAGGCTTAGATTCGTTAACGATGACGTAAACGACATAGGCGACAAACACAGTTGTTAATATAAATAGCACTTCAGTCATATCGAATCTCCACCTAATTAATTGATTTATTTATTATTATGCCCATCAATCTTCAGCGACTGCTGGGTAGCAGATCAACCACATCGCCAGCGTTGAAATATACCAGATGCTGGCGAGAGGGGTAATGTTTTAGCAGTTAAGAGCGTGCTCTAAAAATCAGCCCAATCCCATCGCATACTTAGCCAACAGTGACTTGGCCGCTGGCAATTGGTCAAGCACACCTAAGCCAATGTTTCTTACCACCGCCAAGGCGAGCCAATCATTAGAAAAAATACGTACAACATTGTCGGTGAAGGCGATGGTGCGGTCGTGATCTTGTTGGCGAACTTTCGCAAAGGTTTGTAAAAACTCAAGTGCCCCGATGTCTTTGCCGTTTTGATGCTGCTCAACCAACATTTCAGCGAGTTGCACAACATCTCGCAAGCCTAGATTAAAACCTTGTCCTGCTACAGGGTGTAATTGATGCGCGGCATTACCGATAATCACAGTGCGCTCAGCCAGCATTTGCCCGGCTCGAATCAATGACAACGGAAAAGCTCGCCTAGGTGCAGTAAGACTAAACTCCCCCAACTTGTAACCAAAGCATTCTTGAAGCGCGGCCAGAAAATCCGCTTCGCTGCCGGACATAAGCGCCTCGGCATCGTCATTGGTGCGCGTCCAAACTACCGCGCTGTGGTTGGCATCAATGGGTAATAATGCCAAGGGCCCGGAACTGGTAAAGCGTTCGTAAGCGGTGTTATTGTTTGGAAGACTCGATTTTACCGTGGTGACCAAAGCAGTTTGGTCATAGTCTGTGCGTTTTTGAGGGATTTCTAATAAATTGCGTACTGAAGAGTTGCCGCCGTCTGCGCCGACTAGCAATTTAGCGGTCGCTATAACAGACTCTTGGCCATGTTTTAGACTAACGTTGACTTGCTCTGAGCCCGCCATAAGTCCGACCACTCTGGCTGGACAAAGTTGCTTTATGCCCGCTTGCTCAACTAATTCGGCCAGATGCGTTTCGATAGTCCGTGCGGTAATCACATAGCCCAGTGCCGCAACCTGTTCTTTTTCGGCAGATAATCTGACTTTGCCAAAATGGCCTTGATCCGACACATGAATATGCTTGATCGCCATTGCTGCATGACTTACGCCTTGCCACAAACCTAACTCGTCAAGCTTGGTAACCGTCCCGGCAGCTAATGCCAAGGCACGGTCGCCGGCGGGAGAATCATGTAATTGTTGACGCGTATTGGCCTCAACCACGGCAATGCGCAACCCGCTGTCTTTTAAGGCCAGTGCGAGACAGTTCCCGGCCAGACCGCCACCGGCAATCAAAATGTCATAATCATGTTGCATCAAGCCACCTGCATCAATGCTTCAATATCTGCGATGGTTTTAGGCACGCCACCGGTTAACACTTCATGCCCTTGCGCAGTCACCAGTACATCGTCTTCAATACGGATACCAATGCCCCGCCATTTGGCATCGACCGTTTTGCAGTCGACGGGGATATACAGACCGGGCTCTACCGTCAGTACCATGCCGGGTTCCAACAAGCGCCATTCTTGGTTGATTTTGTAGTCGCCGACATCATGCACGTCCATGCCTAACCAATGGCCTATGCGATGCATGTAAAACTGTTTGTATTTTTCATCCTTAATCAACTTACTCACTTTGCCTTTGAGTAAGCCCAGAGCAACCAAGCCTTTGGTCAGCACTTCCACAGAAGCTTCATGGGCTAAATTCCAAGGTACGCCTGGTTTAATTTGTTCAAGTGCTGCCGTTTGAGCGTCCAGCACCAACTGATACAGTTGCTTTTGTGGCTCGGTAAACCGCCCGGAAATAGGGAATGTACGAGTAATGTCGGCCGCATAATGGTCACACTCAGCACCGGCATCAATCAGCAGCAAATCGCCGCTTTTGATTTTATCGGTGTTCTCGGTGTAATGCAGCACGCAGGCATTTTTGCCCGCGGCCACAATAGACGGATAAGCTACTGCTCGCAGGCCATTTTGAGCAAAGTGATAAAGCAACTCGGCTTCTATCTGATATTCATAGAGTCCAGGTTTACACTTTTGCATGGCACTAGCATGCGCAGCAGCCGACACGTCGGCAGCGCGACGCATGAGCTTAAGCTCAGCTGTGCTTTTAAACAGCCGCATCTCGTGCAAAATATGCTCCAGTGACACTAATTCACCAGGCGCTACGGCGCCATTTCTGGACTGGCTGCGGATATGCTTGATCCACTCCAGCAAGCTATGATCCAAATCAGAATCTCGGCCCATCGGATAAAAAACCTTGGTTTTGTTTTCCAATAACCCCGGCAGGATGTCATTCAGGTCATCAATCGGAAAGGCATCGTCGGCTTCAAAATGTTTAGTCGCGCCTTCAAGCCCGGCGTGCGCACCTTCCCACAAAGCTTTTTTTTCATCGAATTCCCGGCAAAACAATAAGTATTCGCCTTGCTCCCGACCGGGGATAAATACGGCTAAAGCTTCGGGTTCGTTAAAACCGGTCAAATAATAAAAGTCGCTGTCTTGACGAAAGGGATAATCCACATCGCGATTGCGAGTGCGTGTTGAGGCACTGCCAATCAGCGCGATATTGCCTTTACCAATACGCTGCATAAGCTGCTTGCGACGTTTTTTGAATTCGCTTTGTTTCATGGGTTGCTCGTTTATCGCGGTTACAGCTTAATGGAGGGTGTTGTTGCCAACGCTAAGTTCGTCACGCAGTAACAGCACGGCTGATCTTAAAAATTCGGTCACTTCCATCAACGCATTTTCATCATCCTCACCTGCAACATCTTCAGTCTCCAGCTTGGTGAACTCGACAATATCTTTCAGTATTTCATTTACATCACCCGGCCAATTAGATTTTGGATTCGCAAAACCCACACCCGCCAAAAAGCCTATACACCAATTTCTTAATGCTTCAATTTGTTCATTTAACGGACTATCTTCGTCGGGCAAAAATAAATCAAACTCGAATTCGTCGCTATTTAATAATCGACGCGTCTCCTCAAACAGTCGGATGAGCACCTCTTGCTGCTCTTCAGCTATCGGTAAAGCATTGCGTAATAGCTCGGTCAGCCACTGGGTACTTGTTACATGATCATTTACACACAACATACCGGTTGCCATGCCGTGCGCTTCGGCGGCAGATAGCCGAGCATCGCTTTGGATCACTATTGAATTTATTACTTGATAAGCCATAACACCCACATGATAATTTTTCTGGCGTTAAAATAACGGGGGCCTATGCTACCATGTTCGCAGTCCAATGAGGACATGGCGGATGATGGCTGACCCCAACCTTTGCTCAACTATTCATCAAGCTCTTGCGGGCATGACCCGCCCCTAAGAAATTGAAGTGACCACCATGACACAACTCCCAGCAAATCAAGTACAGGAATTACAAGAGCTCGAGAACCGATTGGATAAGCTAATCGAGCAATACGCAACTATTAAGAACGAAAATAATTCCTTAAAAACAAAACAAGACGCTTTGGTTCGGGAAAAAGCCAAGCTACTGGAAAAAACCACTCTGGCAAGATCTCGCGTCGAAGCCATGATCACTCGCCTTAAAGCAATGGAGCACGGCTCATGACTCAAAAAACGCTGCCGGTATCAATCAGCATTATGGGCAAAGAATATAAGATTGCCTGTGCCGTTGAAGAGCAAGACGATCTAATTCATTCGGCCCAACAGCTGGATGCGCAAATGCGCAAATTGCGTGATTCAGGAAAAATCGTCGGCCCTGACAGAATTGCAGTAATGACCGCACTGAATTTGGCGCACGAACTGCAAATGCTGAAAACTCAAAACGCGCTGTTAAATCAGCAATTGGGCGAATGTCTGGCAAAATTAAGTCAAAAAATAGAAAACGTTTTGGATAATCCGTAAACAGGCTAAACTATAACCCTGTATCTCCTGCAGCGTTCGAGGGTGTGCTGGGTGTTTCCTGAACCTGTATTACCCCCGGGGGCTGTTATCCGTTTTGGTGCGCATGCCCGTCTT
>JAUYMX010000093.1 GCA_030699345.1 Methylococcaceae bacterium | reverse complement strand
ATTATTGACGGGATAGCCATAAATTTAGATGAGCTCTTTTTAAAACTTGAAATTACCGAGCCAAAAATAATAGAAATTAAGCCCACTCCGATTGAAAGATTTTTTGATTTTCTTTCTCATCCTTATTTAATTCCTCTCTTTTTAACCTTAGGGGGTCTGGGCCTAATTTTCGCTTTCCGGACCGGCGAATTTGAATTAACCGGATTTTTAGGTTTAATTTTGCTTTTAATCGGCCTCTGGGGCATTGGCCCCAAACGGCGTAATGCGGCGGTCAAATACACTTTAATGATGCTCAGCGGCGGCGTACCGCTGTTATTTGCGATTATTATTTTAGCCATCAACCATGCTGGTTTTAGCGGAGCCGTTGCCGCTCAACAATTGTCGTTTAGCTTGCCGGTATTACTGGCAACACCACTGCCAGAGGCTTTGCAGGGTTGGGTGTTTTTATTGTTGTTGCTCGGCTTTGCCGTCAAAGCGCCTCTGGTACCGTTTCATACTTGGTTGCCGACTGCGGCAATGGAAGGCCCGACACAACTAACCGCCTTACTGACCGGTCTAAAATTGGGTGCCTTTGGCATTTTACGTTTTGCTTTGCCTTTGGCGCCGTCCGCAGCGGTGCAGCATAGCTGGATCTTAGGTATTCTGGGTGCTATCACGTTGATTTACGGCGCGTTGATTGCTTTACAGCAAACTAATCTAAGGCGTTTGCTGGCTTACGCGAGTATCAGCCATGTTGGTTTGGTGATTATCGGCATCGCTTCGCTCAATATGCAGGGGCTGCAAGGTGCTATTTTTCAATTGTTGAATTTCACCTTGATCGCCAGCTCGCTGATGCTGATTGCCGGTTTTTTACAGCATCGCTTTGGCAGCACGGAACTTGTACACCTGGGCGGATTGGCCAAAGTCATGCCTAAACTGGTCAGTTTATATTTCTTGTTCATGCTTGCCAGCATCGGCGTGCCGGGCACCAGTGGCTTTGCTGCGGAATTGTTATTGTTGATCGGCGCATTCACTGCCCATGCCGGTATCGCAGTAGCGGCGCTGGCCGGTGCGGTCATTGGCGCCGCGTACATGCTGTCGTTTACGCGCCGGGCTTTTTTTGGCCCGCTCAAAATCAATCAACCGCTAAATCAAGACTTACGGCCACGTGAATTTTTAGTATTGGCGGTGCCCGCCATTCTAGTGCTGCTGATCGGCATTTTTCCTAACAGTCTACTTAATACCCAGCAACTGGCTGCTGAAGCTTGGCTGTCGCACTTGCTAAATCCACCGGAAATGAAAATCGAACCGGTTGCAGATAATTCTGCAACACCGTTATCCCAACAATGACAGACTTTACACCCCGGCGTGTTTTTATTTACTGTGCTCTGCCCTGCGAAGCCGCACCGCTGATAGCGCACTTTAAATTAAAAAAAGACACGTTGATTTGGCCGTTTGCCGTTTATGGCAATAATGCTATTTGCTTGACCGTAACCGGGCTGGGGAAAAGCGCCATGGCGGCTGCAGTCGCCTATAGCCAAGCACGCTTATCGGTAACCGAACCGCCAGTGATGGTAAATATAGGAATTGCCGGACAGCGCGATGTTGCCTTGGGCAGCGTGTGGTTAATCGACAAAATCACCGATGTCGATAGCCAAAAGCGTTATTACCCGCCGCTGGTATTTACTCCGCCCTGCCCGACCGCGGGCATTCGTACCGCCTCGTTGCCGCAACCGGATTACCTGCATGCAGAGCTATGTGACATGGAGGCGTCCGCCTTTTATGAGACGGCAATTCGTTTTACTACCGGGGAATTAGTGCAGTGCCTGAAGATGATTTCCGATAATTCAACGTCATCGGTAGAGGCTATTCAACCTAAGCAGGTATCAGCCTGGATTGCCGAGCAGCTTCCGGTAATTGAGGCCTTATTGGGTAAGTTAACCAGTTTGGCAGAAACCATCACAGTGGTCGAATCGCCTGTGTTTGCGGGATTAATACAACGCATACACTTTACTGCCAACGAACAAATCCAATTAAAAAATCTACTTGGTCGTTGGCAAGCGTTGAGCAATCAGCAAGCCTTGGAAATTGATGGATCGTTAAACAAGGCAAGAGATATATTGCAGTGGCTAGAGCAAAATATTAACGCTAGCGAATTTCGTTTATAACGTAGGGGCACCTCGAAAAACCCATTCCGATCATAGTTCGACAAGTTCACCACGAACATAACCAATTGGTTTATAAAGATCCGTTCGCATTTATGCCCTGTGGGTACTGAGCTTATCGAAGTGCAGGGGTTTTCGAGGTGCACTATTTTGACGACTAGGCAAGACCTGGTAGGTGCGGATTTATCCGCATAGTGCGAATGAATTCGCACCTACAGCTTGCCTAAATCTCTCAAGAAACAGTTTTTTATGCTTATAAAATCGTAACTATTCAGGGACTTACGTTCTATAAAATCCGGGCTCAGGCAAGGAGCCGCTGTTGTGGGAGCGACGCCTACGTCGCGACGTAGGCGTCGCTCCCCCAAATTTGCTGAACAGGTACATAAAATCCACTATTTACAAGCGGGCAATAAAATTAAAAATCGCCTCAAACAGCGTCTGTTTCTTGGTAACGCCATGCCACCGAAAGGGGCTTACTTTGCTCACCACGAACATAACCAATTGATTTATAAAGATCCCTTCGCATTTATGCCCTGTGGGTACTGAGTTTATCGAAGTGCAGGGTTTTTCGAGGTTCCCGTAGGTATTTACAAGAAAAACCAAGCATTTTTGGTAACAGCAACAATGCCGATATAAATAAAACAAGCCAACGCAGCAGAAAATGCCAGCCATTTATTAGCGCCGTGAGCACGCAGTGTCAATAATCCAAAGCCGATATACGCCAACAGCACTACAAATTTACCAATAATCCAGCCGTAGTCACCGGCCAGCCAACCGCCTTGAAATACCAAGGTAAAACCGCTCAGCAGTAAAAAAGTATTGATGATATGTGGGGCAATTTTAATAATTTTTACTTTCAGTAATTCGGGGCGAATTTCGGAAATAATCACTCTGCCGATAAAACTGATTATGGATAATAAAATAAAGCTAAGGTGAAAAATCTTGATCACGCGGTTCTCCTGGTTGTAAAAGTGTTTGCATTCGTTAAATCGGGTTTCGGCACTGGTTTAAATACTGCTTGCGGTTGCCGGTGTTGTTGCAAAATCCGCCGAAAAACCAGTGGATCTTTTTGTTGAGTGATGACTCCGGGACGAGGATAAATTTGATGTTGCAGCCGCGACAACCAAAATCGTAAAGCCGCCGCTCTAAGCGCTGTTGACCACATTAACAATTCATCATCTTGCCATGGTCTAAGGCGCTGGTAGGCAGAAATCATCGTGTTAAGTTTGTCAGGATTGACGGTGCCGTTTTCGCAACACCAATCATTAGCAGTGATCGCCACATCTAACAACAAAGGCCCTGTGCAGGCGCTATAAAAATCCAGCATGCCGCTTAGCCGGTCGCCATCAAATAACACATTGTCTTTAAATAAGTCGCCATGAATCACGCCACTTGGCAATCCGGACCAACTGCATTGAGCCTGGAATTTAAGTTCTTCATCAATGAGTTCAGCATCGGCAACTGATAAATAGCCGCTGATGTGACCAAACACAGTCTGGCACCAGGATATATCATTGCTGTTGTTTAGCGGCAATTGCCGCTGTTGCGTACACAGATGCAGCCGGGCTAATTGCTCGCCTACTGCTCTACATTGTGCAATTGATGGCAAACTGACAGCTGCACCCGATAGATGATTAAACACGGCGGCTGGTTTGTTACTTAATCGATGTAACAACCTGCCCTGACGATCGGCTTGCGGCATGGGGCAAGGCAGATGATTGGCGCTCAGGTGTGCAAGTAAACCGATGATATGGTCCAACTCACTTTCTGACATTGATTCGAACAAGGTCAACACCACCTCGCCTTTGGTAGTTTTTACCCGGTAATTTGTGTTGTCTATGCCGTCGGCAATCCCCTCAAAGCTGACAACGTCGCCTAGCAAATAGCCGACAAAAAAGTCTTCAAGCTGCGCGTGCGTAATGGATGTGTAAACAGACACTGACTAGGCTACTTCCATTCCAGTATTTTCCACATATTGATATTGCTGCCTCTATCCATATCACTGCCACGGACATCAACATGGCCATCACCATCAGAATCAACCATGTAATAGGCGGGGCCAATATCAGGAACAACTTTGATCATATAAAGCTTGCCTGCTCTACGGTATTCCTGAACCG
This sequence comes from Methylococcaceae bacterium, assembly GCA_030699345.1. Taxonomy (GTDB): domain Bacteria; phylum Pseudomonadota; class Gammaproteobacteria; order Methylococcales; family Methylomonadaceae; genus JABFRC01. The sequence goes on along the minus strand of JAUYMX010000093.1, from coordinate 473 downwards.
TGCTTTTGCCTTTACGAACGATGGTTATATCCGGCTCCATTTCTTCACCGCTTTGCACCGGCAACGTGGGCTCGGGGGCTTCTGGAACAGCTTCAAGATTCGGCGGACGATCATCAATAGCAAACGCCGGCAAGGCAATTAATAAACCAGATAACAATAAACGTCGCATAAGGTTAACTCTCCAATAGTGGAATTTTGCCTATCTTATTACAGTTTTTGGTGGATAGCTGGAAAACATCCGTGCAGGCACTATTTTCTGGACATGGCATCAACGTGGATAAATCAATTAGCTCATTGGGTCGTTAACTTGGCATCAATACCATCAAATACACCGAGGGTGTAAAACTTTCCGTGTAAACCGCCATTAAAAAACTTCTGTTAGTCGGTCTTGGTACAGAATCATAAACTGATTCAGCGCTGGCTTCCAATCGCGAATCGGCATGGTCCATTTCTTGGCCGCTTGCTCAATGGCC
>JAUYMX010000088.1 GCA_030699345.1 Methylococcaceae bacterium | reverse complement strand
GTTTAATGCGCTCAACCAATGCGTTGCCGGCAGCAATATCAACGCCGGCGCTTTTGTAATTCAAGCCTTCCTGATTTTGTTCGCTCAATGTCATGCTCTCTAAAGTTATTGCTAATCTGCCGATATTGTACAAGACATCTTTAGAATTATGTGAGGGATATAGCGTGCTTTACCGTGCTTTGCTTTTAAGTGGATTACTTTTATGTGCGCCAGTTTTCGCTGCCGAGGTGCGAGGATTGTATGAAACTGAAGTTATCGCTAACAGTCCGTCTAATGAAGACAAGAACGCCGCGTTTAAAGACGCGTTAACTGTGGTGCTTGGTCGTATTCTGGCAGGCGATAATGTGCTGCAAGACAGGGCGGTACAAGCAACATTGGCTAATGCGCCCCGTTTTGTTAAGCAGCATCAGTATTCATTAACAGAAGCTAACTTGGCGGCGGATAACGAAGCCAGGAATATGCGTGTGCTGTTCGATGAGCAAGCGTTACTGGAAGCGCTAAAGACCAGTAAGTTGAAGGTGTGGGGTGACATTCGGCCGGAAACGTTGTTGTGGTTGGTTGTTGAAGAAAATGGACGGCGCTCTTTTTACAAGGCCGATAGTATGCCGGAGCTTAGTGTCGCTTTAAGTAAGGGCGCTAAACAAAAAGGTCTGCCTCTGTTGTATCCCTTGTCAGATTTAGATGAACAACGCCAATTATCGGTGAATGATGTGTTGAGTGCATATCCGCAAAATTTGCTTAACGTGTCAGAACGTTACGGCGTTGTTTCTATTCTTGCCGGTCGGGTCGTAAAGATGCAGCAGTGCTGGAAAGGTGATTGGGCATTTTATTTTGATGACCGTGTCGAGCAATGGAGCAAGTCATGCGGCACTTTAAACGAAGTGGTTGCAACGGGCTTGAGTGGCGTCTATACACAGCTTGCCGGTTATTATGCGGCTAAGCCTGATGGTGTTGAGTCGGCAGGAGTTGTGGTGCTTAAAATAGCGGGGATCAATGGTGCCAATGACATCAGTCGGGTAACCCAATATTTACAATCCTTATCCATGGTGAAGTCAGTCAGCTGGGTGGACAGTCAGGCTGGCATAAATCGCTATCAAGTCAGCTATCAGGGTAATCGTCACGCCTTTGAGGAATCGGTAGGTATAGGCCGGGTGCTTAATCCGCAAGATGTTGATACAACCGGCTTAAGTGAGCTGAGATACCGGTTACTCAATTCCCGCTAAATTTATGTCTGCTTGATCAAGCTGGTGATGGCATGTCGGTATCATTTAGCGCTTTTCCCAAAAACAAATATGATGCAATCCTGATCATCAATCATTTTTTAAATACCGCATTTCATAAGCTTCAGTTTGTTTAGCAAGTCGCTTCAAGTTGAAATACACCAGGAAAATAATTAAAGTGCTGCTGTGTTAAAACATCCGGCAGATTGATTTATAAATTCTGGCCGCTTTTAAAGTTGAGGAGAGGGTATGACAACAATAAGAACATTGCTCAAATCGGTGTGTGTGTTTGCCATGGTTGCGGTAAGCACGTCAGCGATTGCCTATACGAAAGACGATGACGAAAAAGCGTGTAAAAAACCTCAGTTTAAGGACTTTACGCTGCCTGAATATCAGGAGCCGGAAAAGCATGAGGTCGCTCCGGAGTCAGAGTTTACGGTCATGTTGTCGCCGTGGGTTGATCCCCAAAGCATTAAGCTTTCTGCCAAAAGTAAGCCGTTGGCGTTCTCGGTAGAAAGCAATAGCAGCTTTCATCGAGTTAAATCTAAAATTCCTGCCGAATATACCGGCAAATTCCTCAGGCTTGATATAAGTGCCAAGTCTACTTTAGGTTGCGGCGAGAAAGATGGTTGGTTGATTAAAGTTACTGACAAATAAAAGCACATTAATTTCTAAAAGCTGATTTCAGCATCTTCTGGCGGATGTGGGTAGTAAATGCATCCGCCAACAATTCTTAATATCTCAATCAGTTTTGCTCATTAAGCAAGCTGAGCAGCTCAACTTTTCATCAGACTATGCAAAAAAAACCTCAGGCAAGTGCTGAAGTCTATAAGCGCTTATTGACCTATGTGAAACCGCTACGTGGCTATTTTGCCCTTAGTATTTTGGGCTTCGTGATTTATTCCAGCACCCAGCCGCTGTTTGCGGCAATGATCCAAACCATTATCGATACGTTGCAATCCGATAAACGTGAGGGCATGTTTTATATGCCGTTGCTATTCAGTGGCTTGATCGTGTTGCGTGGTATTGGCACTTACTTAGGCAATTATTTTTTATCCAAGGTGTCTACCAGCATTATTCATACTTTGCGCTGTGAAATTTTTGATCAATATACCCGGTTACCAACGGCCTATTTTGATAGTAATAACAGCGGTTTTATGATTTCCAGAATCACCAACAATGTTGGCGAAGTCACTAAGGCGACTACCGATTCGGTAAAAACAATAATTAGAGAGGGTCTGTCTGCAGTTGGTTTGCTGGTGTATTTGTTTTATCTCAACTGGATGTTGTCGCTGGTGTTTGTTTGTATTACTCCTGTCATCGTGGTGCTGGTTAGTTATGTGAGCAAGCGGCTGCGTGCGATCAGTAAAAGACTTCAGGAGTCGGTAGGTGATATGACTCATGTTACCTCTGAATTGGTGGGTGCTCATCGAGTTGTGCGCAGTTACGGCGGCGAGGATTATGAGCGGCAACGCTTTTTGAGGAGTAGCGACAATAATCGTCGCCAAGCTCTAAAAATGGCCACGACGACTGCGATACATAGTCCTGTCATGCAGTTAATTATTGCTCTAGCTTTGTCAGTGCTGATGTATATGGCGTTGTATTTTATGCAACAAGCCAGTGTTGGCGAGTTTGTCAGTTATCTAACGGCGGCATTTTTATTGCCCAGGCCGATCAGGCAATTAACCGATGCTAATGGTGAAATTCAAAAAGGCATTGCCGCTGCAGAATCATTATTTGCCATTTTGGACGAGTCGTGCGAGATAGATCAGGGGCGGTATCAGGTAGAAAGATCTCGGGGAGAATTGGAGTTCAGAAATCTATCCTTTCGCTATCAAGGTACTGATGAGTTGGCCTTGCAAGATATTAATGTCAAGGTGGAGTCTGGGCAGACAGTCGCTTTAGTGGGCGCGTCAGGCGGTGGCAAAAGTACCATGGCGAATCTGGTATCACGTTTTTATCCGCATGAAATGGGTGAAATTCTGCTCGATGGGGTTGAAATACAAGACTACACCCTGGCCAACTTGAGAAGGCAGATTGCCTTAGTGAATCAGCAGGTCACCTTATTTAACGATACCGTTGCTAATAATATTGCTTACGGCGCACTGGCTGGAACGTCCCGTGACAAAATAATTGCTGCTGCGACCGATGCTTATGCGATGGAATTTATTAAGCTGTTACCGCAGGGACTTGATACTGTCATTGGTGAGAATGGCGTTAAGCTGTCCGGAGGGCAGAGGCAGCGCTTGGCGTTGGCAAGAGCGCTATTAAAAGATGCTCCCATTCTGATCTTGGATGAGGCTACCTCGGCGCTGGACACAGAATCAGAGCGTTATATTCAGGCTGCATTACAAAAAGCCATGCGTAACAGGACTACGTTGGTGATTGCGCATCGGCTATCAACTATCGAAAATGCCGATGTGATTTTGGTGATGGATCATGGGCGAATTGTAGAGCAGGGACGCCATGAAGAGTTACTTGTCAAGAATGGTGCTTATGCGCGGCTGCATCATATGCAATTTAAAGATCACCCTGATAAATCTGCCGAAGTACTTTGAAATGCAGTTCTGATCCAGCAAGGAATAGAGGGGTGATGGGTATTTGTCTTGGGTTTTGCAGGGCTCAGTATTAATTAAACAATCTTGCGCTGAGCTCGGCAAAGTGTAAATTTAGAGGTTGATGCGAGTTAAAAAACAAAAAAGCCCCATCGCTGATAAATGGATGGTCAGAAAATCCAGTGCACAAGCGATTGAGGCTTTAAGTTTATTAATTAATGTTTAGTAATTACGTTGAACCGAGAATTGTGCCAATTGGATGAGGGCGGCCTTGTATTCGGAATCCGGAAGCACGGCTAGTGCGCTAATGGCTTTTTGCGCTTCTTCTTCTGCCCGTTGCTCTGTGTAATCAATTGCTTTGGTACTTTGTACAATGCTGTAAATTTCAGCGAACGCATCACGATTGCCATTTTTAATTGCGTCAATTATAAGATCAGCATCGCTTTTGCTGCTATTTTGGATGGCATAAATCAGCGGAAGTGTTGGTTTTCCTTCGGCCAAATCGTCGCCTAGGTTTTTGCCTAATTCTTCTTTGGTTGCCTTGTAATCAAGCGCGTCATCAATTAATTGAAAAGCAATCCCTAGGTGTTGCCCATACTGGGCCAGGCCTTCTTCAGTTGCTGAGGGTGAATTTGATATAACAGCGCTTAGGCGAGTAGCAGCGCTAAACAAGATAGCGGTTTTCCTGGCAATAACTTCGAGGTATTTAGTTTCGGTGGTCTCAGGATTATTACAATTTAATAATTGCAATACTTCACCTTCAGCGATTGCTGTCGTAGTCTTCGAAAGAATCTCCATGACGCGCATGTTGTTGGTGCGGACCATCATTTCGAACGCGCTGGAATATAAATAATCGCCGACCAAAACACTGGCAGCATTTCCCCATACAGCATTGGCAGAATCCTTGCCTCTACGAAGGTCGGATTCGTCGACAACATCGTCATGAAGTAGAGTGGCTGTGTGTATAAACTCTATAACAGCCGCTAAGATTAGATGGCTGTCTGTGACGCCCCCAAGAGCCTTGGCGGCCAGTAGTAACAGCATTGGTCTTAATCGCTTACCACCATTGCCGACAATATAATGCCCTACCTGATTGATAAGAACGACATCAGAACTAAGTTCGTTAATGATAAGTTGATCTACCTCCAAAGCTTCGGTTGACGTCAATTTTTTAATTGAATCAAAATCAATGGAGGGGTTGGGGGTCAAGACGGATTGTAAATCAGATGCCATGTGTATGTTGTACGTGGGGTTTGATAATAATGCCTTATTTGGCTTTCCACGGTATTATAACTCATAATAGTAAGTTGATGGACTCGATGCTAGCCTTGAATTGACGATAATGCTGTTCGCCATAAAGCGATTCTGTATGTTTTTGTGAATTTAGATTTGACTATGCTTTGACTAAAAAATATAATTCTTTGTTCACTTTAATTAGATTAATGCTTGATGGAGCTTACGCCGATGTATGCGGTAATTCAAACAGGTGGTAAACAGTACCGCGTTGAAGAAGGTACTTATTTAAAAATAGAAAAACTAGA
>JAUYMX010000085.1 GCA_030699345.1 Methylococcaceae bacterium | reverse complement strand
CTTGCCGGCGTGACCATAAAGCTCCGCGCCTATTTGCATTGGGCTTCTGGTTTTTTCTAGCGGGTCGCCGCGGGTATGCAAAATTGTTCCGACATAGCACAGACGGGTTGGCCAGGCATGCTTTATGTTATGGGCGTCTATTCTAGCTACTTGGGGGGTCATGTCAGATCTTATCCCTAACATTTCTCCGCTAATTTGGTCAGTCAGCTTAAAAGTTTGCAGTTCAAGATCATGGCCGGAGCCCGTTAATAATGAATCCAGATAATCGATAAAGGGCGGGATAACCAGTTCGTATCCCCAGCAAGCGAAGGTATCTAATATCTTACGGCGCAAGCTTTCCAGGTGTTTGGCATCTTCCGGCAACAGCTCTTCAATGCCGTCAGGCAAAAGCCAGGAATCTTTTTGTTGCATATTTTATATGTCCACTCAAACAAAACGCCCCGCGCGAGCGGAGCGTTTTAGGGGGTTAACAAGTTAGTAAATGTTATTTTACTATCTGTTGGTTTTTGAAGTACTTAAAAAAATCAGATTCAGGATCTAATACCATCATGTCTGATCCGGTAAACGTTTTCTTGTAAGCATTCAAGCTACGATAGAAGGTGAAAAACTCGCTATTGGCACCGTAGGCTTTTGCGTAAATTTCAGCTGATTTTGCATCCCCTTCACCGCGAAGTTTTTCAGCATCGCGAAACGAATTAGCCAGTGTTACAACTCTTTGCCGATCTGCATCGGCACGTATTCTTTCTGCGGCTTCAGCACCTTGAGAGCGGAACTCGCGGGCAACTCTTTCACGTTCTGCTTCCATCCGTCTAAATACAGAGCTACTGACTTCTTCCGGTAAATCAATGCGCATCACCTGAACATCAATGATTTCCAGACCTAAATCAGCAGCCAGTGCCGTGGACTTTTTAATCAGGATTTCGCGTATTATTTGCCGATCAGTTGAAACTAGCTGTTTGATGTTGCGTTTGCTAAATTCACCTCGAAATGCATCTTTAATAATTTGATCCAGTCGCAAGTTAGCTTGATCTATATCGCCGGCGACCACGGTGTAAAAAGTTTTTACATTACCAATACGCCACTTTACGAATGAATCAACAATGACGTTCTTTTTTTCAGCGGTCAAAAAACGTTCGGGCTTTGAATCCATTGTTTGAATTCTGGCATCAAATTTTTTGACGTTATTATAAAACGGAATTTTGAAGTATATGCCTGGAGTGTAGTCAGATTTAACAATGGCACCTAAAGCAAATTTGATGGCTTTTTCTGTTTCATTAACAGTAAAAAAAGACATTGAGCCAACCAATAACAGTGCGGCGATACTTACCAGTAGTTTATTTTGTGTCATTGGCGTCCCCTTGCGTCACGGCCACGTTGTGAATTGCGCAAAACAGCTTGTGGTTGCGGCTGCGCTTGCGTCGGTATGTCACTCAGCGGTTGTGCAACTTGATCTACATAATTTTGCGGAACAGTTACAGGCGATACTGATTGCTTTTGTTGCATCATTCTATCTAAGGGAAGGTAAAGCATATTATTGCTACCCTTCACATCCACGAGTACTGTGCTTGTTTGGGCTAGAACAGTCTCCATGGTTTCAAGATAAAGCCGTTTTCTGGTGACATCCGGGGCTTTTTCGTACTCTGATAACAATTTGGAGAAACGGTTACTTTCCCCCTCTGCTTGAGCAATAACTTGTTCTTTGTAACCTTCAGCTTCTTGAATTTTTCTTGCAGCGGCCCCACGGGCTTTAGGTACAACGTCATTGGAATAGGCTTCGGCTTCATTGATTAAGCGTTGTTCGTCTTCCCTTGCTTTTATCGCGTCTTCAAATGCATTTTGGACTTGTTCTGGAGGCTGTGCGTCTTGAAGGTTAACGCTAGTAATCTGAATCCCTGTTTGGTAGCTATCCATAATGTCCTGAATTTCTTTTTTGATCTGCGTTACTACTTCGCTACGACCTTCAGTCAACACAAAATCCATCGTACTGCTGCCAATTACACCCCGTTGTGTACTTTCGGTAACTTGTTTTAATGTCCCGGTGGGGTTTGACACGTTGAAAATGAATTGCTTGGCATCTTTAACCTGATATTGCACTGCTAGGCGAACATCGACAATATTTTCATCTTTGGTCAGCATTAAGGCTTCTTTAGGAACTGAACCGGCGGATTGTGCCGTTCCCCCTGAACGATAGCCGACTTCGATAAAACGTTGTTGTTTGACGTTGACTATATCAACACTCTCAATAGGTGCAGGTAAATGCCAATTTAATCCAGATTGGGTTGTATCAATATATTTACCAAATCTAGTTTCAACTCCGTGATTACCTTCGTCAACGATATAAAAACCACTTGCTCCCCATAACAAAACAGCTCCAGCACCTATAAAACCAAGTGTTCTTGGTGATAGGGGATTACCGGAAGAATCTTCATTCCGATTGCCACCGCCAAAAAATCCGCCCAATTTTTCTTGTAATGAACGAATGGCATCATCCAGATCAGGAGGCCCTTTCTGGTCTCCACCACTCCAAGGGTCTTTTTTGTCGCCATCAGGCTCATTCCAGGACATACCTTTACTCCACGTTACTGAACATTATAATTATTGATCTTAATTTGATTGTATTTACTCGGTGGTTTTTATTAATCAAAGCCAACCTTATGATTATTCAAAATAATCCAATATTTGTATTGGTTGGGGATTATCCTAAAAAAACCAGGCTAATACAAACCAAGGCTAGAAGGCTTCTTCGGTATGCACCGATTTCAATAAACCTAGGTGTTTCGTATCCACTTCAATAACCAACTCACTGGCACCCAGATCATCAATATGCTCGTCAATTATTTTTGCGCAAGTGAATAATTTAGCCCTAATGTCACCTTGATCAGGGCGTAAAAAACAGCGCTTTTTTACTTTACTGGATGAAAATATTTCTGTCAGGACTTCAAGTAGTAATTCAATACCCGCACCAGTTGCAGCAGAAAGCCAGACACGTATTGGTTTACCAAAGGCATCCCGATCTACTCTAGGTGCCATATCTGGCAGTAAATCAATTTTATTAAATACTTCTAATTGCCTGACTTCGTGGGCATTAATATCAGTAAGAACTTTATTGACTTGATTGATAGTTTCATCGCGATCTTCTGCATTGGCATCAATTACGTGTAACAGTAAGTCTGCTTCACTAGCTTCTTGCAAAGTAGATTTAAATGCGGCTACTAATTCATGAGGCAAATGGCGAATGAAACCTACGGTATCGGCAAGAATGACTTCGCTGTTATTAGGTAATTGACAGTGCCTAAGCGTCGGGTCTAGTGTCGCAAATAATTGATCTGCGACATAAATATCCGCGCCAGTTAAAGCGTTAAATAAAGTTGATTTACCTGCATTGGTATAGCCCACCAAGGAGACCGATGGGATTTCGGCTTTCTTCCTTTTGCTTCGGCCTTGATGCCGTTGCTTATCGACTTTATCGAGGCGTTGCTGAATTTGTTTAATACGCAGACCGAGTAGTCGTCTATCTGTTTCCAGCTGGGTTTCACCAGGACCACGTAGGCCAATGCCGCCTTTTTGTCTCTCTAAATGCGTCCAGCCACGAACCAGTCGTGTTGAAAGATGCTTCAACTGAGCCAGTTCAACCTGAAGTTTCCCTTCAAATGTTTGCGCTCGTTGGGCAAAAATATCAAGAATTAAACCATTTCGATCCACTACGCGAACCCCCAAAGCGGTTTCAAGGTTTCTTTCCTGGCTAGGAGATAGGGGATGGTTAAACAAGACAATGTCAGCTGAACAGGCTTCGATAGCTAATTTAAGCTCTTCAAGTTTGCCTTTGCCGACAAAAAATTTAGGGTCTGGACTTTTACGACTTCCGGTAAGGACATGTACAGGAATAGTGCCGGCGGATTTGGCTAATTCTTGTAATTCGAGAAGATCTTCTTGCCCGCAATAAAACGTCAAGTGAACGAGTATGGCTCGTTCACCTGAATCTGGACGGTCAAACAACTAGGTTCACCATTAAATTAAAATAAATATTTGCGATGGTCTTAAGTTATTCTTCATTTGAAGGAGATGGTTCAACGTCTTGGGTCATTCTAACAGCCTTACCGGGGACGATGGTTGAAATGGCGTGTTTATAGACCATTTGACTGACAGTGTTTTTTAACATGATGACATATTGATCAAACGAGTCTACTTTGCCTTGTAACTTGATACCGTTAACGAGAAAAATTGACACAGGGGTATGTTCTTTTCTAAGTGCATTTAGAAAGTTGTCCTGTAAATTTTGGCCTTTTGACATCCGATTTCTCCTTATTATTTTTATAACAGTTTATTAAGATAACTGCTTTTAGAAAGCAACACAATCATCGGCGATTGTTAGTCAATGATTGCTGATTAATTCAAGTATTCAATAGACTTCAGGTGTTTTTATCCAGTGTATTTTATTTTTTTGTCAGAAGATTTGTTGTACACGGTGCCAACTAGATTAACATCTTGCAATAAAGAGGCTGCATTTTTTAAATCTTCCGTTTTGGTATTGCCTTCTTCTGTTACTAGCAAAACACAGTCGACATAAGGTGAAAAGCTTAACGTATCTACTTGAGTAAGTAACGGCGGCATATCGAAGATAATTATTCGAGATGGATAGCGAGATTTAACCTCATTGACAAAATTAATCATTCTAGGCGATCGCAACATTTCAGTTGAGTTAATAAGAGGTTTTCCAGCTGGCAGTACAACCAGTCTGGGGATGCCTGGATTAATCATTAACTCACTTAACGGCGTACTGTTTAGTAAGTAATCCCCAAGTCCAGTAGTGGCTTTTAGTCCTAACAGGGTATGCACGGAAGGGTTTTGAAAGTTGCCATCGACCAGTAATACCGTTCTATCCAGCTCCATGGCCATGCTGATAGCTAAGTTTACAGCGGTTAAGCTGTTGCCGCTATCTCGAGTAGGGCTGGTGACTGCGAGGGTATTCCAGCCTTTCTCGTCCATGATATGCAAAGTGCGCGTGCGCAGCATTTTGTAAGACTCAAGCCAAACATTGTGGGTTAGTGCTGACACAATCTTGTTAGTACGGAGCTGTCCAAGATCCGGTTTTTGTATCTTGGTATCCGTATAAGTGAAGTTTTCAGTTTCTGCAATCTGGGCTATCACTGCTTGACCATGCTTGAATTGATCTTTTTCTATAGTGGTTTGATTTTGGTCCATCTTATAAAACTCCAGTATTAGTTAGTTAAAGCCTAATAAACGCATTAGTTTGTACCAAAATATATCCAGCGGCATGACAATGAAATGGAAGCCGACAATGGCTAAAATAAATGCGCCGACAAGGATGATTAAGAACATTTTTTGTTGGCGTCGCCGTAGTTCAAATTCATCCTTGCTTTCAAGGTATGGAATGATGGCAAGAGGTGTTTGACCTAAGATTGAGATAAGCACTTTTTCACTGTAAATTGCCGAATCCATCATCTCAACTAAGGCAATACAGCCAACACCGACGGCAATTGCAAACACAAAGCCAAGGAAAAGAATAGCCACTCTGTTAGGGCTGACAGGTTTTTCCGGTTCCAGAGCAGGATCAATTAATGCAAAGCGCTCACCCTTGTTTTCCATTTCTAATTGTTGAGAAATTTGCGCTTCCATTTCTCGTGCGCTTACTTCGCGATAGCGAAGATTGCTATTGTCTAAGTCTTGAATAAGATCCATGTATTCTTTTTCAACCAATGGCGCCTGACGCAGGCTTTCACGTAAGGATTCGATTTTGCTTTTTATTTGATCGCGGCTGTACTGGAGTGATTTGAATTCTGCATTTGTGGATTCCAATTGTGCTTTCAAGGTGATATAGGCAGGATTGTCCGCTTCAATGCCACTTTTAATGCTGTCGTTCTTTTTGGTTTCCAGCATGGTTTGCTGAAGTGTATCTATTTGTTTTTGCAGTTTTAAAACGTCCGGATGTTTATCGGAATACTGTTTTTTTAAACTGGCCAAGTCTGTTTTTCTGCGGGTAAGCTCGGCGTTAAGGTCATTCAAGTCAGTATTAGTGCCAATTTCTTTTTCCAGGGATTCAATTTCTCTTTTCATCTTGATGACATCAGGATGAGTGGCAGAATAACTGGCCTGTATCGAAGGATATTGTGATTGCAATAGCTTTAGGCGGTCTTTCATGTCTAGTACACGAAGCCCATCAGACCCTGTTGCCATTGAATTGGGATCGATTTGTGCTAATTGCCCTTCCAGATAAAAGCGGCGTTCTTGTAGTG
>JAUYMX010000051.1 GCA_030699345.1 Methylococcaceae bacterium | reverse complement strand
TCTGGAGCGGGCCACGTTGCAGCTCAATTGGAAGGCGGCAAGCTACAATTTGCGACGTCTATGCAGCTTGAAAAGCTGTGGGATCGTGGCCTTTTAGCAGCCAAGCTGCGCCTGAAATTGCCGAAAACGGTGATTTCAGGCTAAAACAAGTCCTCATGCGAGGGCAAAATACAAAAAACAGCAGGGATTCCGTGGCTGATTTATCACTGTCGGTATACTTTTTATTTATAAGGGCAGTATTTCGAGGTGCCCGCTTATTACTTAGTTGATTGCTAAATGTCAATGGCTTGATTGTGATTGGGTATCAGAGGCAGATAGCCTTCTCGATAGCTGGAATATTTAAACTGATAACCCAATGATTTTAGGCGTTGATTGTTACAGCGCTTGTTCATCGGTGCGTTATCGGGCACCTGTTTTACTTGCGGCGGCGGGCTGTTCATTGCATCGGCTAGCCAGGCAATAACGTCCCACATCGGCGCGGGATCATCGTCACTGGCCAGGTAGCATGATTGCAATACTGCACCTGCTAAATGCTGCTCCAGTAAAAATGCCAATACTCCCACGCAGTCATCTTGATGAATGCGGTTAGTGTAATAAGGCGGAGATTGTTGAATCAGTGGTGCTTGTTGTGCTGTTCGCAATAAATATTCCCGCCCCGGCCCATAAATGCCAGAAAATCGCACAATGATATTTTTAGGGCTTAGCTGCTGCAGGGTTTGTTCGGCTTGTCTGATCCATAGGCTGGTGCCATTGGTGGGTTGGGCAAGTGATGTTTCATCGACCCATTCGCCGTTATTTTGGCCGTAAACGCTGGTGGATGACACAAAAATCCAGCGTGGTTGGCTGTTTTTCTCGTCAAAGAAACGGAGCAAATTATTTAAGCCGGTATCATAAATATCGCGGTAGCTTTGTTCGTTACGACTGCCTGACGACAGGATAAAAAAAACCACATCAAATTCTGAGGATAATTTTTCAAGGTCTGCAGCTAGCGTGATGTCGGCGGCAACATAATTTATGTTGCCGGGTTGTGTCGGTGGCTTTCGTTTCAGGCCGGTGACTTGGTGACCTTGTGTGGCCAGCGCGTTGGCGAGCGTTGAGCCAATTGCGCCGCAGCCGATAATGAGTACGTTTGCCATGGTTTACAGTTGATTGATGAGTTGCAGTTCCTGCGGATACGGCGACATATAGAACGATTGTTCAATATACGGATCTGGGGCTTTACGGAAGTGATGTTTAAGTAAAGTTAAAGGCACAATCAGCGGTACTTCACCGTTACGATAACGTTCTATCAATTCACTCATTTCAGCCTTGTCATCGGCGGTCAATTCCTTTTTCAGATAGCCTTGAATGTGTTGCAGCACGTTGACATGGTTTTTACGTGAGGCGACTTTTTTCAGTAGTTTCATCAGTTGCGCGATGTAAATATCGCTAATTTCTGACACATTGCCTGGAGTGACACCGGCTAATAATTGTCCTAATGGCGCATAGTCGGCATGGCTCATGATGATGAGCTTATGGCGGGCATGAAACTCGGTCAGTTTGCGCGGGCTGATGCCTTCTGCCAATAAAC
>JAUYMX010000042.1 GCA_030699345.1 Methylococcaceae bacterium | reverse complement strand
TACTTTCTTTTGGCGAAGCAAAAGAAAGTAGCTCGCCTGTCGGTGCGAGAACCGGCATTAAAATAAACTGTCGCGATAGCGACACCAGCAATCCTTGAGTATCAATAAAGGTCATTTCTTTTGGTTTGCGTAACATCAGTGAATTATAACGCTCAACGACCATGGCAATGCCCCGCCGTGCTAACAAAATACCTATTTTTATGGTCATCTTTGCAAACCCCCAATATCCGATATGTTGAGCTACCGCATTAATGCGTGGGCGCGACAATTTGCTTCGCATAACCAATATCATGCCTTCAACGTCACCAAAAATAGTGTGGTGTTCAACAACGCCAATAAGCAGCCACATAAAATCGCTTTGCTGGCGATTGCGTCCGGCGTTGTTATTGAATCGGGTTGGTTTTGGAATGCGCTGGTTATTCACCAGGAAGACGGCCGTGTTTTTCGTTTTGGCGGTGTTGCCAAAAGTCAGGCGCCGCAACTTCAGGCGATGCTCAATAGCTATATTGAAGGCTATCTGCAGCGGTTTTATCAGCAATTTGAACCCGCTTTACAACGGGCTGAGCAAGAAGCCAAGGTGTTATTTTCCGGGCGGCAGTATATTCGTTATGCACTTGCGGAACGATGGTTAGTCAACTATCGGTCTTTATCCCAAGGCCTTAAACGTAAAGACTGCCTGCAGTTTTTAAATGCCGACGCGTTAGCCGATTATCAACAAATACTGCCGCTTCTGGAACATGGGCATCAGCATATTGCCCGATTAAATCAGGCCTTTGTTAACCAACAGACCCGTATTTTTAAAGCCTTTTTCGATCAGGTAGAAAGCAACCCGCTTACCGAACAACAGCGCAAAGCCTGCGTGATTGATGAGCAGCATAATTTGATTCTTGCCGGTGCCGGTACCGGTAAAACCAGCACGATGATTGGCCGAGCAGGCTATTTAGTCAAAGCCGGTTTAGCGCAACCGCAACAAATTTTAATGCTGGCTTATGCCCGCAAAGCCGCCGAAGAAATGGATGAGCGCATCAAGGACAAATTGGCCATTCAAAATCTGACCGTAAGAACTTTTCACAGTCTGGGCAAACACATCATCACCCAGGTGGAACGCGAAGTGCCGCCTATCCACAAAATGGCAGAGGACGAAGCACTGCGAGCGCGTTTTGTCGATGATCAGATTCAACAATTCCTTCATGATGAACTTTATAAATCTCGCTTGATTACTTACTTCTTGCGCTTTACCCATCCTTATAAAAGCCAATACGATTTTAAAAGTCTCGGCGAGTACAACGCTTACTTGTTGGAAAACGACATTCGTACCTTGCAGGGTGAATTGGTAAAAAGCTATGAAGAATGCGAGATCGCCAATTTCCTGTACCGGCAAGGCGTGAATTATCGCTACGAAGCCAACTATCAGGTCAAGACCTCGGGGCCGGATTACAAGGCTTACCAACCGGATTTTTATTTACCCGATGTTGGCATTTACATCGAACATTTTGCCGTCAATGAACGCAATCAAACGCCACCGTTTATCGACCAACAAAATTACCTGGAGGGCATGGCCTGGAAACGGGCATTGCACCAAAAACATAAAACGCCGCTGATCGAAACCTACAGTTACTTGAAACAACAAGGCCGGCTTACTGAGGTGTTAAGTGAAAAACTACTCGCGGCCGGCGTGCAATTTAATCCGCTGCCGCAAAACGAGTTGCTGCAAAAGCTCAAGCAATTGGGGCGGGTGTCAGAGTTTAGTCAGTTGATGGCGCAGATTCTGGCGTTATTCAAATCCGCTTATCTCAACATTAAGAATATGGTCGAACTGGCCAGCCGCCATGAAGACCATGAACGCATGCGCGCGGCGGCGTATTTGTTTGAGCCGATCTATGAAGCCTATCAACAAGAATTACGCGATACCGCCAGCATTGATTTTGAAGATATGATCGGCATGGCGATTGATTACGTTGAATCCGGACGCTATCAATCGCCGTATCGCTATTTGCTGGTGGATGAGTTTCAGGATATTTCCGCCAGCCGGGCGCGATTGCTGAAAGCGTTGCTGGCGCAACAAGCGGACAGTAGCTTGTTTTGTGTCGGCGACGATTGGCAGTCGATTTATCGCTTTACCGGCAGCGATGTGTCGATAACCAAAAAATTCGAGGATTATTTTGGCGCCACCGCCGTCAGCGTTCTCGATAAAACCTTTCGATTTAACAACCAAATCGGTGACGTGGCCTCGCGTTTTGTCACGCAGAATCCCGGCCAAATCGACAAGCAAATCCGCAGCCAACGTAGCGTTAAGCATTGCGCGGTATCGTTGATTAAAACCAACCAGGAAGCCGCTGGCATTCATGCGGCGTTATCGGCGATCAGCTCAAAGTCAGCGGGGCCTGCCAGCGTTTTGCTGCTGGCCCGATTTGGTTTTAAAAAACCCGAGCATCTCGCCGCTTTAAAACGTGAATTTCCGCAGTTATCAATGCAGTTTATGACCGTCCACGCGGCCAAAGGTAAAGAAGCGGATTATGTGATTGTGTTAGGGCTGGACAAAGGCAAACACGGCTTTCCGTCTGAAAAAGCCACCCATCCGTTATTGGAATTGTTACTGCCTAAAGCGGAAGCTTACCAACATGCTGAAGAACGGCGCTTGTTTTATGTGGCGCTAACCCGAGCCCGGCACCATGTCTATTTGATCACCGATGGCAATAACCCCTCGCCATTTGTCAGGGAGCTGATCGACAACCGTTACCCGATAAGCACGGATGAATTTAAAGGCGAAGGCTTTCAGGATAAATTAACCGATGCCGTTTGCAGCCTCTGCCACACCGGTTACATGGTGCCTAGAGACAGCCCGCACGGTAGCTTTTTCGGCTGTAACCAGTATCCGCTTTGCACGCATACCCAACGTGCCTGCCAACGCTGCGGCACTGGTTTACAACAAAAAGGCCGGTTTAACGTCTGCGAAAATCCGCGCTGCGATTTTGTCGAACCCATTTGTCCGCAATGCGGCGGCAGCTTAAGTTTGCGTAAGAGTCAATACGGCGAGTTTTGGGGCTGTTCTAACTATCGCAAAGACGCTGCATTTTCCTGCGGGCATACCGAAAAGTTCATAGATTTACAGGCCGCAAAGCGTAGGTGATTTTGTAACCGAAAAAGGATTGGACATGTTATGGCTGCTAGCGTTGGTTGAGCACCGTCAAAATGATCAAAAGTGCAGAAGGTACTTATTTTTAAGACGTGAATTCAAGTAATAACTGATGTTACGCAGAAGCGGTTTTTCTCCCGTTATTCCGCCACGAGCATCGCAGCTTTTGGTGAAATAGGCCCGTAAGGGGAGCGGCATGGATGCCGCTCGTTTTCGCAGGGCCAAGGATGGCCCTTCGAAAACCCTCGCCAAAAGTGAGAAGCGCAGGAAATTGGCGGAATCCGGGGCGCCTTTTCTTTGGCTACTTTCTTTTCGACTGCAAGGATGCAGGAGGTAGAGCAACGCAGGGAGCAGTTGCCGAGGCGAAGCAAAAGAAAGTAGCTCGCCTGTCGGTGCGAGAACCGACATTAAAATAAACTGTCGCGATAGCGACAC
>JAUYMX010000041.1 GCA_030699345.1 Methylococcaceae bacterium | reverse complement strand
TTTGTGATTTTTTTGCCGATTTTTTCGGCGCGGCATTAACATCGTGAACGCTAACCAAAGACACACCAACCACCGCAGCGGCGACGCATAATGAAAGTCTTTTTCTTCGACTAACCGCTGCAGGTATATCCTGCCCGCGGCCTATGCCCTCTGATAAAGTATCTGCCAAACTAAAATTCATTACCTATTCCCTCTTAATTTAAAAATTCAAAATCCATGTACCGGCGTCAAGCCGATCACGTGCGATGTGACAATTCCGTTTTCTCTTGGTTAACTGATAAAGCAGTTTGTTAAGCCCCGAGCCACCGCATCGACAGGATTAGTTTTTAATTAAGCAAGGCATGTGCCATTAAAATTAACTTGTAAATCTGTGCTAAAAATCACCTCCATTGATTAACAACATACTGTTGATTTATATCTGTTTTTTAGAATTACCAAATAATTACCGAGTAAGCAATTACTTACAGAAGAATGCATCATCATTCACATAAATTGCTTTTAGGTGCGCACACTCTGTTGATGGGGTGCTTATAAAACAGCAGCTCAACAAACATATAAGTGTTTTCACCAATAACACACACTGTCATACAGTAAACCGCTCATGCTTCGACAGGGCTCTCCTGAGCGCAGCCAAAGGACTCAGTACGAACGGTAAATTTTCTTGGTTGCAATATTTGTAGGGGCGATTTTAATCGCCCAAGGCGAATGAATTCGCCCCTACAACACGATCAGTAAATTTTTAAATCTTCCCGCTCAACTGCACACCAAACCACGCTGGATAAGGGTTAGGACTGTAGGAGTTCCAGCCTTTTTCATGCTCGGTATTATTAAACAAGTTTTTGGCGACGAAACTCACATCCAAGATGTTGCTTTTGGTACCCACACCAATCGTAAAATCGGTCAGGCTTCGTGGTGTGGTTTTGCCGTAAAAAGACAAGTTATCCAGGGTGTTGTACCCGCTTTGGTAATTGGTATTAAAGCTGGTGTGGAAGTTATATCTTTCAAACACCGGCTTGGTGTATTCGGCACCGACCACAAAACTCCACTTGTTAGCGCCCGACAAGGTTTTATTGCTGTAATCAAGAAAGGGCGCTGATAAATACGCCAACTCATCCGGCTTGCCGGCATTGGGGTAGTCAATATATTTGGCCAGGTTATAAGCGCCATTCAAGCGAAACGACAGGTTGGGAATAACGTTAAAGACACTATCCAGCTCCACGCCATGCACACGCACTTTTTTAACATTACCCTGTGCGTTGACATAAACAGTTTGCGGGTTACCGTTGGCACGATTGATTTCAGTCTGAAACTCGTCAACTACCTGTACGGTTTGTTGATAGTTGTGAATATCCATCACAAAGACATCAGCATTGACAATAATGGCTTTTTCCAGCCAAAAAGTTTTAAAGCCTAATTCCAGCGCGTGGGTGTTTTCCGGTTTAACAGTACTAGACACACCGTTAATATTGATAGGCGCACCGGATTTTTCACCATATTGCCAAGTCAAGTACGCTGTGACGTCGTCATTAAATTTATAACTGGGCGTCAGCTGGGCGGTAAATAAAGTATCGTCGTACTCACTGGTTACCGGTTTATATAGCTGACCAATTTGGTTAGATCGAATGCTTTTGGCATTACCCACCAGTATTTGTTGTTCCGGTGTCAAACTGGCATAAGCGGCGCCAGCGGTAGAGGTTATCGTCTTGTTAAAATAGCGATTGGCCACGCTATCTGCCAATTGTAATTGCTGAGTGCTGTTACCGGCTTTTAATGCCCCGTAATTCACACCATTAGCCTTATCCGTAGCAGTAGTCGCACTTGCCGTTGTTATAGAGTCGAAACCATTTAATTGCACACCACGCACGGCCACAGGGTTTAAAGCCTCACCCGACCCGTTGTTACGGATTCTGACTGCGTCCGTGGTTTTACGATTTTCCCTGGTAACCCGCAGGCCAGGTGTTAAGGTAAAGGCATCGTTAAAATGTAAATCTGATTCACCAAATATTGCACCCGATAAGGTATTTGATTCGGTATTGCCAAATCTACGTGCGTCGTTCAGGGAATCTTTAAGTAAACTAATTCCCGCCCCTCGATCTGTGGTGTTGTTTCTCTCCAAGGCGTTGTATTGATTATTGGTAGCAAACCAGGCTCCGGCGTCTGCACCCCAGCCAGCTTTAGAATTAATATCATCATGGGTTTTCATCCCTATTAACCCGGCTCGGTAATCAATAAAGCCGCCAGGTTTATTTTTAACATTAAATTCTTGGGTAAATTGGCTGTAGTTAACCCCGCCGCCACCATCCAAGCTGATGTCAAACGGCGTGCCTTCATCGTTATGCGCATCGAAAGAATATTCATGCACTGCCGTGGTAGAAGTAAGAATGTGATCAGCCACATCCCAATCAACCTTAACCGACGCACCCTGATTGGATACGGTTTGACCCGCGTTGTGATCAAACCAGACGGTATTACGCTGCTCGCCGCCGATGTAATCAGCCCAGGTAAAGCCCCGATTCTGGAACAACGCCCGCGGCCCAAATTGAGTAACACCGGCAGCATTAACAAAGCCATTTAACTTGGATCGAGCTGTTCCACCGTTGGGATCCGTCAGCGCACCATTGGCAAATTTTAATGGCTGCCCATTGTGATAAAACGTTAAGCCGTTTTGCAGTTGCGGCTGTTTAGGCTCAAAGTGGGCAATGATTTTGGCGGTTATATTGGATGTGGGCGTCAGCAAAAATTGCACTCTGCCACTCAAGCGGTCACGATTGTAGAGTGTGTAGTTGGAATCGTATTTATTTTCATAAAACCCGCGACCTTTATCGACAATAAATGATCCGCGCCAGGCCAGCAGGTCATCAATCACGCCACCACCCAAAGCACCCTTGAGAATCAAGGCTTCGCGTTCACCATAAGTCGCCGAGTATTCTGCCGTTGGTGTAAAGGTAGGTGCCCGGGACGTCACTTTAACTTTACCTGAACTGGCGGATAAACCGCCCTCAGTGCCTCGGGGGCCACGCGTCACCTCGACGGTATCGACATCATAAAAACTGAAGTTAGCCAGCCCAGTTAGCCCGTAATTGGTTTCATCAACCACGACGCGGACACTGGGATCTTGAGTTTCTGCGGTGGTGCGCTTGCCGAGGCCACGAATGGATAACGACGCGGTCCGGGTATTGGCTTGGTTAAATTGCACGTTGGAAGCACGCCGGGTTATGGCGCCTAAATCTAACGCCAACTCTTGGTCAAGCTGTTTGCCTGACACCACCGACACCGATTGATTTACGTTGTGTAATTTCTCCAACTTGGGTCGAGCTCGCACCACAACTTCACCCAGATTGTCGGTATTGGTTTCTTGAGCGACAACTTCGGCGGTTTCTGCAGTTGCAGGCTCACTAGCTATTGCCGGTTCTGCACCAGGAACTGCAGCCACGCCTTGCTTCAGAGATTCATTCTCTTGTTGCAGTTGTTCATTTTTTTGCTGCACGGCTTGCAATTGAGCCTTTAACCGAGCCAATTCGGAGTCATCATTTGCCGCTGCAGTACTGGATACTTTATTCTTTGATGATTTCTTGGTTGCGGCATTGACATCCTGAGCGGCGATTAAAGAAGCGCCCATCACTGCCGCCGCCACACAACAAGACAACATTTTTTTACGACTGACATCCGACGGGATAGTCTGCTGTCGATTTAAATCATCAATAAAACCCACATCCAAATTATTACTCATCAGCGATTTCCTTTATTTAAAATTACAAGGCTTTGTAATATCAGCAAGCAATAGAATCCCCCGCCCGTTTCGAGCAACGAAATCCACACTAACCCACTGATTAAATGACGGAAATTCTGTCTATTTTGCAGAATTACCTGCTTTGATTAAAGCAAACGCTGTGCCACATACCTGCTGATTTTAATTTTTTATCTCCCGTATAAATTACTTATATCCAATTGATTTATATAAATTTTTAAACTATTCAGTGACATAAGTTATTACTGCTCTTTCATAATCGATTGGCTCATCCCTTAAGCTGTTGACTGGCGGCCACTCTGTGCTTATTGCGTGCTTATTAACCAACATGAAAAGCCCGATAGGAATACCGAAATGAAGGCTTTTTATGCTGGTTGGTGGTTTTACTCCCGTTATTCCGCCCCGAGCATCGCAGCTTTTGGTGAAATAGGCCCGCAAGGGGAGCGGCAGGGATGCCGCTCGTTTTCGCAGGGCCAGGGATGGCCCTTCGAAAACCCTCGCCAAAAGCGAGAAGCGCAGGAAATAGGCGGAATCCGGGTCGCCTTTTCTTTGGGTACTTTCTTTTGGCGAAGCAAAAGAAAGTACCTCGCCCGTCGGTGCGAAAACCGACTTTAAGACAGCCCGTCGCGATAGCGACATCAACACTCCTTGAGAATCGACAAAGGTCATTCTTTAGTTTGCGTAACATCAGATAATTAGATGAAGCAGCTTGCTAATCAGGAAACCTCTTAAACGAAAAAAGCCAGGAAGGTGCATCTTCCTGGCTTTGGTCAGCGTTGAATCCGGACTGAATTTAAGCGATAAGCTCCTTAATTACTTTGCCATAAACAACCGTTGGTCGTTCAGACCGGCCATTGTGTAAGAATGTCGTTTTTAGATGATCCAAGCCCAATAAATTCAACACGGTTGCATGTAAATCATAGGTATCAACGGCTGTGGATTTATCCGCGACTTGTAAGCCGACTTCATCAGTTGCGCCGTAAGTCGTTCCTGCATTGACACCGCCGCCAGCCAACCATTGGGTGTAGCCCCATGGGTTATGATCGCGACCATTACCACTTTCCACCAACGTTGAATCCAGCAAGCCACGGGACTTTAAATCAGCAAGCAAGCCGGCGATGGGCTTATCAACTGCTCTGGCATGTTTGCTGTGGTTTTCTTCAAGATTGGTATGTCCATCCCAGTTTCTGCTGTCACCCGCAACTTCTTGTGGACCGGAAACAACTTGAATAAAACGCACACCACGCTCAACCAAGCGGCGTGCTCGCAGTAACGTTTCACCATAACTTTTGCTGGCTTCATCGTTCAAACCATAAAGCTCTTTAGTCGCATCGGATTCTTTCTTAAGATCGACCGCTTCCGGCGCGGTTGTTTGCATACGTGCGGCAAGCTCATAAGATTGATTACGTGCTTTTAGCTCAGTGTCTTGAGGATACTTAGCGCTTTCCAAGCCATTTAAGCGGTTCAATAAATTCAGTGCGCCGCTTTGTTGCTGCGCTGCCACCAATTCAGGACGATCCAAGAACAAAATCGGCGAGTCGCCCGGACGAAATGCCGCACCTTGATATACCGCAGGCAAGAAGCCGGAACTCCAGTTAATAGAGCCGCCGGTGGGTTCTTTTTTGTCGTTATAAAGCACGACATAAGCGGGTAAATCTGGGTTAGCCGTGCCCAAAGCGTATTGAATCCATGCCCCCAATGACGGACGACCTGGGTTTAAATCGCCGGTATTCAATTTAAGAATTGAAATGTTGTGCGTGGCTCCAATAGTGACGCTGGATTTAATAAAGGCCAATTTATCGGCATGCTGGGCCAAGTTTGGCAGTAAATCAGAAAACCACGCGCCGCTTTCGCCATGTTGTTTCCAGGTTCTGTTGGTCGCATAAAGCTTACCTGTGCCGCCACGCACACCGCCTTTAATACCTTCCATGAAAGATTGTGGAATTTCTTGCCCAGCCAGTTTGATCAACTCAGGCTTGTAGTCATAAAGATCAAGCGTACTAGGCGCGCCATCCATGTGCAGCCAGATAACCGATTTTACTTTGGCCGGAAAGTGCGGCTGCTTTGCCGCTAATGGATCGACCACAAGATCGCTGGCCATCGCTGAGGAAAATCCGCCAAACCCCGGCAGAAATCCGCTTGCCGCCAAGCCACCGAGGCCAAGTCCTGATTTAACTAAAAAGTCTCTACGTGATTTATTGCTCATGTCATTGTTCCTATTTTGAATAGATGTGCGTCATTAAAAGCGATAGCTAAACTCGTTTGAGTTCGCAACGGTATGTACCAAATCAACAAACGCCGCGGCTCTAACTGGGTTTAATGCTTGCGTATCTTTAAGACCCGTGGGAATGCTCACCGCGAATTTGCCAGTCGCCGCTTTTTGCAAAATGGTTTTTTCCTGAGTATTCAAGAATTCTTGCAAAGCACCTTTCTCAGCATCACTTGGTGTTCGAGCAAACAAGATTTGATAAAGCTTATTCAATTGCGCCGTCTCATCGTTACCGGCTTCAGTGATGACCCTACCCGCTAGCGCTTGCGACCATTCAAATACCGTATCGCTATTGAACAATGCCAAGGCTTGCAGCGGCGTAGTAGTCACATCACGTTTGCTGTGTACTTGCTGCGCTGAGGCCATATCGAATGTTTGCAACAGTGGGTAAGGCACACTGCGTCGAGTGAAGATGTACAGACTGCGGCGATTTTGATCATGCGGATCTTTTGATGCTTTCCATTTGTCACCCGCACCCAGATTGGCTGGCACCGGCGGGAATACACTTGGACCGCCGACATTGCCTTCAAGCTTACCGGAAGCGACTAACAGTGAATCGCGAATCTGTTCGGCATCTAAACGCTGTCTAGGAAATACTGCCAGCAGCTTGTTTTCAGGATCAGCTTTCGCTACTTCTTCGCGGTAATCAGATGATTGACGATAGACGCTCGACAACAGGATTTCACGGTGCAGCTTCTTGATGCTCCAACCTTGTTTGATAAAGCTATCAGCCAAGTAATCAAGCAGTTCAGGATTGCTAGGTTTTTTGCCTGCCTTACCAAAATCGCTGACAGTTTCAACGATACCGCGACCAAAATATTGATCCCATACTCGGTTGACGTAGACCCGAGCCGTTAACGGATTTTTTGGACTGGCTATCCATTTTGCCAACGCCGCGCGCCGTCCAGAGGAAAACGCTAATGGTTCAATCGCCGGTTGCTCATCATTGATGGCGGCAATAAAACCTGGTTGCACTTCATCTGTGGGTCTATCAAACACGCCTGCAAAGCGGATATGCGTGGGTGGCACATCAGCATGCCCCAATTCGGTGACCGCTGAAATTGTCGTTGAGCCCTGAGTAGGCAAGAGTTTGTCGAATTTCTTTAATTCCTTATCCAACGCTTTGTACTGTTTAGATAATTCGGCATACTCCGGCTTGTAATCTTTAGCGCCAGGTTGGGAGTTATCGGCATAGAACGCCGCGACATCCGAATCTTTAGCGTTATTGTCATAACGATGCCGCACCCAACGCTCTTCAGGAGTTAACTGATTTATCGGTTTATTAAGTGCCTCTTGCGTGGCTAATGAAAAACGCTGGTAGTTGTATTTTCTACCCGCCTCTTTAATGGGTTCCAGCAGCGCTTGTTGTTTATCGCGAATGTCTTTAGTGGCGTCTTCCCATTTTTTCCAGTCTGCTTCATAGGCATGTTCAACCTTGCCTTTCGCGGCAGGAATGTTGTCCACAGCATGCACATTGGCAAAAAATGATTGCAGCTGGTAATACTCTTTCATCGAGATATTATCGAACTTGTGATTGTGGCAGCGCGCGCAACCCACTGTTTGCGCTAAAAACACTTCGCCAACCGTATCGGTGATGTCGGTAGTGTTTTGAAACTTCTTTTGTACCAAGTCGCGGGAGTTACTGTCGTCCGGGTAACTTCTTAAAAAACCGGTGGCAATCAATGCATCCGGGTTGCCCGGTGCAATTTCATCACCTGCTAATTGCTCAGAAACAAATTGGCTGTAAGGCTTGTCTTGATTGAAGGCGTTGATGACGTAATCGCGGTAACGCCATAAGCTTTCGCGGGTTTCATCATTGGTAAAACCAGAACTGTCCGCATAACGGGCAAGATCAAGCCAGCGTCGCGCTTGACGCTCACCGTATTTGGGCGATGCCAGCAAGCGATCGGCCAGCTTTTCGTAGGCATCCGCTCCGGCATCGTTGACAAAGTTTGTTACTTCATCAGGAGTAGGAATCACGCCCCAGGCATCCAAAGTTGCTCTTCGCACAAAAGCCGCACGGTCAGCATCTGGCGATGGGGTAATACCCTTTGCTTCTAAAGGCGCTAACACAAAAGCATCTAACGGCGAACGTACCCAGCCCTTGTTATTTACATTGGGCTGCTCCGGCGCTTTAATCGGCTGATAAGACCAATGTTTAGACTTTTTCGCCGTCGGCGCCTCTGCAACAACCTGAGCTTTATCATTTACAACAGCCGAGGCTTGAGCAGGCTGCGCTACTGCCGGAGCGGTTTCAACAGCGACAGGTGCTGCTTGAACACCAATCTCACCAACAGAATTATTGAATAGATCGACCGCTGACCTTGACTCTTCGGCGGCCAGTACCGAGAGCCCAAAGAGAATGGTAGAAAAAAATTGTTTGTTCATAAACTTCCTCCAAAAATCAAATACGGCGCGATTATGACTAAGGATGTCGCCAAAAATATCTTCCGCTTCGGCTCCCTCATGCTCTGCATCACAGCCATTAAGTTATGCAAAATCGATACACTTGTAGGTGCGAATTTATTCGCACAACTGGCTAATCATTGCTTCGCAATGTGCGAATAAATTCGCACCTACATCTAACTTAATGGCAGTGACGCGGAGAGTAAGATCGATGCGTCTGTATTTGGTGAAATTATTTTCAAGCCTATTGAGACTTTTTAGGCTCTAACATCGTCATAACCAGCAATTTACTTATTGCATGTCCCAACTATTGTTTCGGTGCCGGAGGAACAATTTTGCTTAGTTTGCCGCCTTCTTCTTCGTAGTTTTGCGCGCCAACGGCACCCACGACCTTAAAGCCTTTTGCTGTTAGCAAGTCGGCCGTAGCACCTGCCCGGCCGGCATGATTTGATACGGTGACAATATTTCTATCCTTAGGAATAAACGCTAAGTTTTTCTCTACATCAGCCGCTTGAATACTTAAGTAGACCGGAAATCCGCCATTTTTAGTGAGCTCGTCAGGACGACGGACATCAATAATGGTTAACTGTTCAGGATGCGCCAGCAAAGCATCAAACTGCGCACGGTTAAGTTTTGGAGTCTTGTATTTATATTCAGCCGCAGGCGCCTTTTTTTCGTCTTTAACCGGGTCCGCAGCAAACGCTAAGGAGGATGAGAGAATCATTAACAGCATTAATAGTTTTGACAGGATTTTCATATCACTACTTTCCTTTTAAGTTTCTAAGATGATTTGTCTAAAATTTATGTAATGCATTTGATATGCCAACATAATAAAAAGACATTAATGCGCCTTGCTTTTTAATTTAAGATATTGATTTTAAATTGTATTTTTATATGTCTTCGCCAACTTAACGCCATGCGTTATTTTAAATTGACAAGACTTCTGCCTTCTGATTAACAGTGCCGTAGCAAGTGCTGTCGGTCTGGAAGCAACTAGAAAAAGCAAGATTGCTGGGCTGATAATGCCCAGCAATAAATCGACAAAAAAGACGGTGCCTTAAAGAGCCGTAGGAGCGGGCCGTGCCCGCGACAGTAAACAAATCGCGGGCACGCCCGCTCCGACGAGAAATAATTACACCGCCCAAACTTTTAAATCTTGCCCCTGATCGCCACCCCAAACCATTGCGGCTGCCCAGGGTTGGCAGAGTTCCAGGTTTGTGTTGCGTAGGTTTGATTGTTGAACAAGTTTTTAGCGATAAAGGACAGATCAAACAGCTTATCGCGTCGACCAATACCAATAGCAAAATCGGTCGTGGTATTGGCTGCGATATAACTGTAACTAGACAGTGAAATATCACTCTTAGAGCCACTGGTATAAGTGGTATTAAAGCTGGTATGGAATTCGCTATTTCCCAAGACATTGACACCGACTAATGCTAATGGGAAGCGAACTTCAGGCCCTATATTGAAGGTAAACTGCGAAGCACCCGGCAGACGCTCACCGGTTGCATCAAAAAATGCCGGAGAACCGGGCCAATTTAATTCAACAGGTTTAGCCAGGTTTTTAAAGTCCGTATAAATGGCATCATTGAAGGACCCGGAAAAACTAATCGTGGTATAGGGTATACCATCATAAGCACCGTCAATTTCCACCCCTAATGCACGTACCCCTTTCGCGTTACCGGTAGTTGATAGATAGGTTGGATCGGCGGCCGGATTGGTTTGGCGGGCAATATTAGTCGAGTACTCATCAACTATCCGCACAGCTTGTTGGTAGTTAGTAATATCGGTGTAAAAAAAGTCCGTATTAAACGTTAACGTTTTATCAAAGAATGATGACTTTAAACCGATTTCATACGAGTTGGTTTTTTCCGGGTCTGCCAGATTTGCCACACCATTGTTAGTTTGAGAAACCCCCGCCTTTTCAGCGTATTGCCAAGAGACATAAGAAGTTAAATCCTCATTGAACTTATAACTGGGGCTAACCACATAACCGGGTTGAGTTGATTTGTAAGGCTTGCCCGGCTCTTTATCCCAAAGCACACCTATTCCAGACCCTGCCCGGATAGATTTAGCATCTCTAACCTGAAGTTTTTGGGTATTATTTAGTCCGACGTTATAGTTTGCCACGCCAAAATACTTCTGTGCCACCGCATTGGCAATGGCTACCTGATTAGGGTCGGCAAGCGCAGCAGCGGTCAAGTTTCCAGTAGCATCTGAACCAAAACCACCGGTATTTACGCCGTTGACTACCCCCGGATTGAGGTTGGCTCCCGTGCCGTTGTTAACGATATATTTTTCAGTCTGCTGATGGCGGTTCTCATTACTAAAACGAAAACCTGTAGTCAACGATAGCGGCTCGGTGATATGCCATTTGGCTTCAGCAAAAATTGCCCCGGTCTGGTTGTGAATGTAATACGGCCCATTGGTAGCCAATTCTTTTAACGAATCTGACATTAATTGGCGACCGGCACTATTAGTATCCAATCTGGCGTATTGATTAACGGAGGCAAACCAAGCCCCTGCGTCAGCTCCAAAACCAACCGCGTTATCTTTAATCTGATCTCGATCAAGCAAATAAATGCCCGCCGTATAATCGACCAATTTGTCGATTTTGGAACTCACTTTTAGCTCCTGGCTTATCTGCACGAAGCTAGGCACGCCGCCACCGCCGTTTTTACTTATATCAAATGGCGTACCTTCGTCATTGCGTGCCAGGAATTCATAATCCCTAACTGCCGTGATGGAGTTGATATTGAAATCGCCAACTCGCCAATTTAAATCTACCAAGCCGCCCTTGCTGGCAGTAATCAGCGGCTGCTGATTGTCTTGATTAACCGTTTTTCTTTGGTTGCCTTTCAGGTAATTATCTCCGTAGGTGTATTTGGTATTGAGATCCGTAAACCAACGTCTATTTAACCGGGTTTTGGCATCAGTACCCAGGGCATTAGTGGCCCCGTTGGCATACTTAGTCGGCGTGGGAAAGTTGTAAGTAGCACCGTTGGTGTATTCTTCGCCGCGCGGTTGGGCGTCAAAACTGATACGGGCATTAAAGTTTTCGGTGGGGGTAAATAGTAATTGCACCCGCCCAGCTACTCGATCTTTGTTATACCAAGTTTCTCTATTGTTATATTCATTGGTCGTCGCGCCTTGCGCCTTGTTAACGTGTATTGCACCACGCCAGGCCAACACGTCGTCTATCACTGAGCCGCCACCCGCGGCATCGCCAATGTAGGTGTCATAGTTTCCATAAACCAACGAGTAACTGGCCTCAGGGGTAAATGATGGTCGTCTGGTGTTTAATCGCACCACACCCATGTTGGCATTTTTACCACCATTAGTACCCTGTGGGCCGCGAGAAACTTCGATCTGATCTAAATCGTAATGGTCAAAACTGGTCAGCGGATTGTAGGCATAAGGCACACCATCAACCACGGTAAGTACACTTGGATCTTGCGCATCGGTCTGCGCTTGTTGACCTACCCCGCGAATAGATAAGCTGCTGGTACGGGAGTTACCATAATTCCACCTGACGTTACCGGCACGCTGCAAAATTGACTGTAAATCCTGCGACACTTGCCTGTTCAACTCTTCGCCCGTTCTCACCGAAGATGATCGTGGTACATCTTTGACTTTTTCAAGACGCGGACGGACTTTACCTCGCACCACCACTTCACCCAAATTATCGGTTTCAGCGGCTTCTTTTTGGGCTAATTGTTCTGACGGAGCTGCTTCAGCTGCAACTGGCGCGGATAAATCAGTAGCGGCTGTCGGTGCAGCTTCGCCAACCGCAGAACCCGAAGTTATCGATTGTTTAAGTAAATCGCGCTCACTTGCCACCACATCGCGATCCCTTTGTACCGCCTCTAACTGTGCCTGCAATCGAGCAACCTCGGCCTCTAAAGCGCTTGGCGCTTTGGGACTTTGCAGCTTATTTTTTGCAGTTTTCTTAGGTGCAGCGTTGACATCCTGAGCAACTATCATCGCAGAACCAACGATAATGGCTGCGACGCAAACAGACAGCTGTTTTCTTCGGCTTATTGCATTCGGTATGTCTTGATATTGATTTACGCCCGCTAAGATAGCTCCCGGCACACTTAAACTCATTGTTAATTTCCTCTTGTCTAAAAATCCAATCCATTGCAGCCAAATCACTCAGTTGCCTTGAACCGTTTTTTCTTGTGGTTAGCAGATAATTAGTCATAGAGATTGTTGCTAGGCATTGGTTAGCCCCTAAAATCCATATGACCTTAGGACTACGAGCAAAACCCGCGCCACCAAAGTCACATTGATTTTATTTCTTCAAACAAGCCAAGGTAATTTATTGAATTTTTAGATGTTTTTTATAAATTATTCCGAATATTAAGATAATTATTATCAGTTTTAGCATTTGGCTAAATAGAACTTTGCTGCTTCACAGCAGGCACATTGTTGGGGCAGTGACTGTAGATGAGCACTTGTTAATACCTGAGCGTGCCTCTGACATAATAAAAAGCACCGTCGACCGGGAATGGCGAAAACGTCGGATATACCGATGCATTGGTGGCACCACGGGTTTTAACTATGGTTTTGTCAGGGTGAATGTCGAACACGTTGTTAGAACCCAGCACCAAATTTATATTTTTGGTGATGTCGTACCCCACTGAAAGATCGGTAAGCGCGGTATCTTTGATCTTGTTTAAGGTAAATGGGGCGAGTCCGGTACCGGCATCGGACGATAGCTGCGACGATTCGCCGTAATGTGTCACTCGGGCATTGATACTCCAATCGCTGATTAAATAATTGGCAGCGAACGATAGCTTGTATTTGGGATTACTATCTTCCAGACCTGACACAATCACCGGTGTGATCAACGGCCCGCCACCCAATTGGGTCGATGCCTTTTTAATCTCAGTCACTTGAGTGTCGATATAAGACGCGGCGAAATTCCATTTAATGTCACCGTAGGCTTGCAAATCTGTACTCAAATCCACTGCCGCATCAACGCCTCTGCTACGTGTATCGACGCCATTGGTGAAAAATGCCAAGTTGGCAGAGCTGCCTTGGAAGAAGATGCCGTTGCTGGCGATTGCATTGTTAACCGCAGGACCGCTCAAGTTGCCGGTATTAACTATTCGGTCTGTGACATCAATCTGGTAAATATCAACCGACGCAAATACTTTTTCGAACGGCTCAAACACCAGCCCCACACTGTAATTGGTCGATTCTTCCGGGGTAAGTGATGGCGCGCCCAACAACTTTGCGGCAGGTGAATTTACCGCTAATTGAATGTTGGACACAGTTGGCGATACATTGGTGGCAGAAAAGTTCTGCTCGGCCAAAGTCGGCGCCCGAAAGCCAGAACTGGCGGAGCCGCGCACGGCAACTCGCCGATTAAAGTCATACCGTGTTGAGCCTTTGCCTATCGCAGTATTGCCCGCATCACTGTAATGTTCGAAGCGGCCTGCAAGAGAGACTAGCCACTCCGGTGTCAGCTTGGTGCCCAGCTCAACATAGCCGCCTTCCACATCACGAAACTTACTTCTGGCATCGGTAAATTGATAGCCCGGAAAAGCTTGTGAGCCTTCTTTATATCGGGACGCCGCATCACCGGCACGCAGCTCATAGCTTTCCCGGCGATATTCCACGCCACTAGCAATATTTAACGGCGCAGGGAGAAAACCAACCTCAACTGGTTTGGTCAAATCCAGATTGGTTGTTGATTGACTGTTTTTAAAGCCGCCATTATCAAACTTGGTTGGGCTGAAACCTTTATCGATAAAGAGGGATCTGTTGGCTGAGTGATCGACGATAATGTCCGCATCATCTTGACCATATGTGGTACTCAGATCCCAGCGTCCATCGCTCCAAAACGCTCCTTTGGCCCCACCGGTTACAGCAAAATCAGTTTCTTCGATACCGATAGTCGGCACATAACCGGTCGGATATAAAGCAGGTAACGAGTTATAACGTCTGAAATTTTGTTGAGCGACAGCGGTACGATGACCGACTGTAGCAAAACTATACAATTCAATATTGTCAGCCAATTTATAGCCTGCGTTATAGCCCAAGGTATAAAGCTCATAGGCTGGCTCACCAGCAATTCTGTTTACCCACCCCGGACTGTCAATATTGACCGCCTTAATATTTGGGTTTAGTCCTGAGTTGTTGGTGTGATCCTTATCGGTCCATTCCGCGCTTAAGTTAAGATAACCCCGGTCGTCCTTGCCCAACTTGAACCCGCCATTGACTCCAACGTTAATGGTCTCGCCATTGTCATTTCTTTGCGGATTTACATCGCTAGGATCGTAACGGCCGAATCCCGCTGTCACGGAACCGCCATTATCAGCAGCTTTGAGAATAATATTAACTACACCAGCGATAGCATCTGTACCGTATTGCGCCGCCGCACCGTCTTTTAAAATCTCGACGCGTTCAATGGAAGTAACCGGGATTTGCGCCAAATCAACGGCAGTAGCCCCTGCAAAGGTACCGGAGGCATTTACAATCGCAGTGGCGTGCCGACGTTTGCCATTGATCAGCACCAGTGTTTGATTGGGGCTTAACTGGCGCAGCTGGATTTGTCTGGTCAAATTGCCGACATCGCCGCTTCTCGCAGGTACATAAAATGACGGCTCCAGCTTATTGAGCGCATCAATCAAATTGACTTGGCCGGTACTCTTTAAAGTGCTGGAAGATATAACGGAAATCTGCGAAGCACTCTCGCGAGCCTTGGTGCCAGCCTGACGACTACCAACGACCACCACCTCGCCAAGCGCATCCGTATTAGCCTCGTTATCGTTTTTGGCCGTCACTATCTCAGTCGATAAAGCCTCAGTTTCGGTCGGTGTCGTTTGAGGTTGAGCGATCTGCGTGCCAGAAACAGCTATCTCGGGTTTTTCATAGGTATGCAACTGCTTAAGCGTCGCGTTTTCTTGTCGCAAACGCTCAATTTCAGAAGCCTGCGCAATCAACAGACTGTCGCTATGAGCTTTATGTTTAACCGTTTTTTTCGATGCGGCCTCAGCGGTTTGAACGCTGACTAAAGAAGCGCCCACGACTAAAGCCGCAATACACCCTGGAAGATATTTTCTGCGACTGACCGCCAGAGGAATATCAGATTGCAGGTTTAAATCTGTTGAATAATTAACATCCAAATTATTTTTCATCATCAATTCCCTGTTGTTTAAAAAATTCCAAAAACATATAAAACTGCAAATATTTAATGAAAATTAAATTTTGCTTGGTTATTAGATAATTAGCCATTCGGATTATTAGTTTTAAATCCGTATGACTTTCTCTTTAAAGCAAGCGTTATGCCATTAAGGAAACTTTAGTTTTCACCCCTCAGTTAAAGCCATTCTTATCACGTATCACATTGTTTTTTAATGTCTTTATTAGGTGCTATTTACTTGTCTCGAGTGCAACATTAATAACACACAACATCAGCAGACCATCAACACCAAATCAATAGATAAGCAACAGCCCAGGCCTGCTTATCAGCAGTCACAACTGCTCTTAATGTGCATTATTATCAACAGCTTAAAGTCTTATTAAGCGCTTACATTGAAAACGTTTTTGGTATTTTTTATGAAAAAAGCCCATTTAAAACGGAAGAATGAGGCCAGTTAAACAGAGTTAAACCTGGGTATTCGGCGGGGAAAAGGTGGCTTTGGGGAACCTCGAAAAACCCACTCCGATGATGGTTCGACAAACTCTCAAGAAACAGCTTTTTTATGCTTAAAAAATCAAACTATTCAGTCATTAATCTGGGTGAGGCTATGCGTTTATTGTGGGTGGATAAGCAACGCGCATCCACCGCCTTTGCCGGATGCGCTAGCGCTTATCCAGCCTACGCATGACGGCTCGATCAAGAGACTGAATATTTACAATAATTGTCACTATTCAGCATCAGTTGGTTGCTGTGAAAGTACCCTGTGGGAGCGAGGCCTTCGTCGCGACCGAAGGTTTCAAATCGCGACGTGGGCGTCGCTCCTACCCGGTAATACCTTACGGCTGAATAGTTACAAAAAATCAACTATTTACAAACGGGGAATAAAATTAAAAATCGCCTCAAACAGCGTCTGTTTCTTGGGAACGCCATGCCGCCGAAAGGGGGCTTACTTTGCTCAGCACGAACGGAACTCCTTGATTTTTAAAACACCGTTCGAATTTATGCCCTGTGGGTACTGAGTTTATCGAAGTGCCTGGTTTTTAGAGATTCTCTTTTGTTGTCCGACACGGTCAAGTAAAACTCTATATTCAGAGAAATGAGTCTGACCGGAAGAATCGTTTATTTGGGGGACTTATACCAATCCCAATATATTTTTAATTACTCCTTTAATTACTCCGTCAATTTTTCTATGTCTCTAAGGATTTCGTCAAAAGTAACTTCCGCTTATGGTTCCCATGCTCTGCGTGGGAACCTGATGGCGGGACGCTCCAGCGTCTCGAACCGCAGAGCGGTTCAGGCTGCATTCCCACGCGGAGCATGGGAACGATGGGATCGGACTGGAGAGCCTGCCCCCGCTTCGGGCAGGCACCAAAAGCAGGCGTTCTAAGCGACGCAGGAACAGTTACCAAGAGCTTGTCGAACGATTAATCCTTAAATTATCGTCGCTGATCCAGCTGCCTGCCATTTAAATGACAATCAAATATGAATTTATTGGGATTGGACTTAGTTTGACTGCATTTCGTCAAGTCAAGCTAACGGAGATAAGGGTTTGTTGGCTTTTTGTACCAGGCTTGAGGGCTCAAGCCTGGTAATCATTCTACAGGTTCGTTATCGCTCATGTGTCCAGATAGGCAACGTGAGCGAATTTAACGTCCTTTATTGGTCTTTAATACGAATCAAATCGTGGCAAGCTTTGCAAGATTCGCCGACTTTGCCGAATTGCGTTTTGATCGCGGCGATATCGCCAGTTGCGGCAACTTTAGCCAATTCGTTAGATGCTTCGTTGAAGGTGTTGGCAACTTTAGTAACTTCTTCTTTTTTCTGAAAGAATTCAGGCTTCAAACGAGTTTCTTTCCAGCCGATGCCATGGTCTGTGCCTTCACCATACAACGCGCCCAAGCCAGAGTTGGCCACTGCCGCAATTGCGTTGGCAGCTGCGGCAACGCTGTCTTTATTGTAGGTTTCAGGATGATCAACTACTTGGCTTTTGATTTTGGAAATATTCCATGCTGCGAAGGAATACGCAGACTGCCGCCATCTAATTTGCTCTTCAATTGGACCGGCAACAGCAGCTGTTGCTGATGCGGCAATTAAAACGGCAAGGGTTAATTTTTTTTTCATCTTCTCTTTCCTTTGGTTAGTGTTGTAAAAATTATAAAAAGTTAAAAACTTGCAGGTGCTTGCGCAGTTTGTTGTGGGCTAGCAGCGGGTGTCGCTTGATTAGGCTGCGATGTTTCAGCTGTCGCCCAGCTCACTGAACAACAAGGATTGGTTATTTTGGTCAGTTGCGGCAGTTGTGCTATACCGCCAGCCGCGCCCCATGCCACGGTGCTCGATATAATCAAGGACAATGCAAAACGGATTACACCGGCTCTGGTTGCCTCGTGCGCTGAAATTGCTTCAGCTAAAACTCGGGGGATTTCTTTTTTGCCGGTCAACATAGGCTTGACCAGATTGGTTTTTTTAGCCACGCGGTAATACACGATGGCGACCAAATGCAGCGCGATCAGCCCGAGCAAGACGTTGATTGAGCTGTTGTGCCAACCGGTCAATTTGTCGCTGTCATCCTTATCGACAAAATTGAACAACGGGCCTTGAAAAGCAATATCGTCGTTAGCAAACAAGCCCGTACCTACCTGCACGCCGAGAGTAAGCAGCAAGCCAATGACAGACAATGCGCCGAGCGGGTTATGGCCAATGCCTTCCCACTGGCCTTTTACATAGGCTTTGACTCGTGAAAAAGTAGGAAAAAATGTCACAAAGCGCGAGTGGGTTGAACCAATAAAGCCCCAGACAATTCTAAAAACCAGCAAGCCGAGGATAAAAACTCCCAAACGGCCATGCCAGTCGATCCACTCACCACCCACTTTGGCAGTGGCATATGCAGCTGCCACTGACGCAGCAAGCAGCCAGTGAAATAGCCTGTGCGGTAAGTCCCAAAGGTGAATAGTTACTTTCATCTGCTTACACCTTGTTAGCTAGCGTATTTAACAGAGCATCCATAAGGCTTGGTACTCCCTTTAGCTACTTTGCGGCCGGCTTCAAGATCGGCCAGCGCAGCTTTAACGTAGTTTTCTGCCTTAGGAATATCGGATTTATCAGCTGACGGGATGCTATCTATGCCGCCTTTGTAAACCAGCACACCTTCTGGATTAATAATGAAAAACTGCGGCGTATTGGTTGCTGCATACAATTTACCAATCACACCATTCTGATCTAACACGGTGTTGGTTGGGGTGGCACCACGATGCACATTAAGCTTTTGCGCGATTTCACCCGTCACATTGCCTTGTTTGTCTGGCGCAGAGGTAATCACTTGCAACCAAACGATGCCTTTAGCCACGGCATCTTTTTGTAAATCTGGAATATTGCCGCTTTCATAATGTTTGACGACAAATGGACATTCATGATTGGTCCATTCCAACACTACGGTTTTGCCGCGTAAGTCGGCCAGATTAATAGTACTGCCATCAGCAGCGGCGCCGGAAAACACCGGCGCTGGTTTATCCACTACTGGTTCAGCGACTGCAGTGGATGCGATAGCTAAGGCAACACTCACTAATGCGAATTTATAAAGTCGATGTAACAACATAGTAGGCTCCGTCATTAAATAAAAAGCCTTGCAACAAAACTGGTTGCAAGTGCCCGTAAAATTCAAAAGGCAGGAAATTGATCCATCGCATTCCTGCCAAACTTGGTCCTTCAACTGCGAATCAGCCCCCCAGCATCTCAACAGTTTTTAATCACTGTTGGTTCTGCCTAACCTGCTGCTTCGCTTCCTTTAGTAAAGAGATGGCAAGTCCGTTGCAACCTCCTTATTCTTTAAATATATCGGTAATGTTTTATGGCAAAGACGCCGCAACCGTTGGCGTTGTTACCGCTTGCGTCACTATCTCTGGCGTTAAAAGCTGCGGCAATACAACTCGGTTTGATGAGTTACCTGCGCCAGCCGGGTAAAACACATACAGAGGCACACCGCTACGTCCAAACTCTGCTAAGAGCTTGGTAATTTCAGGATCCCGGTTGGTCCAGTCACCCTTTAGGTAATTAATGCCACCGCGTTTAAAGGTTTCGATGACTGAAGGTTGGCTTAATGCGACTTTTTCATTCACCAAACAACTGATGCACCAAGCGGCAGTCATATTAAGAAAGACCGGTTTGCCTTGACTGCGTAATTCGAATAATCGTTCTGCTGAATAGGGTTCGTAGTTTTCCGCCAGCTCGGTTTTTAAAGGTGCCGCGTGGGTATCTACTCCGATATATCCGCCCGCTAATGCCACACCCAAAGCCAGCACGGTGACTACCGCACCGCTGCGCTGCGCGACATTGCTGCCGTACTTGGTGAACTCATACACCCAGGCCGCAAAGGCGATGACGACCATTCCGCCCAACGCTACAGCCACAGCATTGACACCGGCTTGCTGCGCCAACACCCACACCAGCCAGACCGCCGCGCCATACATCGGAAACGCCAAGCCTTGCTTTAATTTATCCATCCAGATGCCGGGCTTGGGCAGAAAGCGCTGCAAGTACGGCCATTGGCTCAGTAGTAAATACGGTAACGCCAGCCCCAATCCCAAAAAGAAAAACACTGCCAGCAGCGAAGCCGGTGGTTGTGTTAACGCAAAGCCAAGCGCCGCCCCCATAAATGGCGCAGTGCAAGGTGTGGCGACAATCGTTGCTAACACCCCGGTAAAAAAACTGCCGCTGTAACCGGGACGCTCTGCCAGTGACGAGCCAACACCTGCTATTGATCCACCGATAGAAAATACGCCGGACAAACTCAGTCCAACCGCAAACATTAAATACGCCACCGCCAACACAAACAGCGGCGATTGGAATTGAAAGCCCCAGCCAATTTCGGCGCCAGTTGCTTTTACAGCGATAAGCACGCCGCCTAGCAAGCCAAAACTCACCAAGATACCCAGCGTATAAGCCAAGCCTTGCAAGCGCGTTTGTCGTGGATCATGTTGCGCATGCTTTATTAACGACAGCGCTTTAATGGACAGCACCGGAAATACGCAAGGCATCAGGTTGAGAATGATTCCGCCCAAAAATGCCAATAATAAGGCCGTGGTTAGGACTACATTCGGCTCACCGGCTTTGATCACACTGATGCCTGTGGCGACTTCGACACCGGATACTTTCACGATATAGCCACGGGTAACCAGTCCATTGGTCCCCTCTTCCGTAACGGCCAACACACCGGTAAGGGTTTCGTCCTTAGTCAGCGGCGCTTCGCCAGGTTTAAGCTGTAATTCCAACTTGTCGCCGGACAGTTGCCAACTTTGCTCCGCGCCATGATTTACCTTGCCCCACTCAGCCGGGTAAAACCAAACATTTTTGATAGTCGCCGATTGCAGCTTCACGTCAGCAATTTGGAACGACAACAACTCTTTGTTATACGCCAAGCTTATTGGCCACGGGCTCACAGCCGGTAAACTGGCCCTGGCCTGTTCAATTAACGGACTGCCTTGTCCCGCATCAACACCTGCTAACACCACGGGCAAATCCAGTGTTAATTCAACTTTTTGAGGAATACATAATTCCTCGCAAACCAGCCATTTCACTTTGGCATTGATCGTAAACACGCCGCCCGCCGCGCTCTCACGAGGCACTTTAATCTTGTTAAGCAGCGTTACTTCATTTTCATAGCCGTAATTGACTATCGGCCCAAGCGTAATCCGGCTGGGTGTCGGCCACTGAATTTCGCCAGCAGTCGCTCCGTCTGGAAGCTGGTAATCGATAGTTGTCGCTAAGCCTGAGTCACCTGGATTGCGCCAATAGGTATGCCAATGCGGAATGATTTGCTGGTGCACACCGACCAAGATTTCATCGCCCGGATGCACCGCATCAACAGAGGCGACTAATTGCGCTTTCACTTGTTCGGTAGCCGCTTCAAACGAACTCGCCTGCGCCACACTGCCAAACAGTGCGGTCAATGCAAAAACGCTGGTAAGTGTCTGAAGTAAAAACATAAGTAATTTCAAAGTCGCAATTAGTCAGTCATTAAAAATCAAATTAGAACTCGCTTCTCTTTCCGAATCCCATTTATACAAACACCACTACCCCTAAGTTAATTGATTTTTCCGTTCGTCCTGAGCTTGTCGAAGGATGAATGGAAAAATCCGAAGCCGCGCAGTTAAATTGTTCATGGTTCGACAAGCTCACCACGAACGGTTTAACTGAATTGCCGTAAAGCAGGACATGGGAACTAAGTAATTTCAAAGTCGCAATTAGTCAGTCATTAAAAATCAAATTAGAACTCGCTTCTCTTTCCGAATCCCATTTACACAAACACCACTACTCCTAAGTTAATTGATTTTTCCGTTCGTCCTGAGCTTGTCGAAGGATGAATGGAAAAATCCGAAGCCGCGCAGTTAAATTGTTCATGGTTCGACAAGCTCACCACGAACGGTTTAACTGAATTGCCGTAAAGCAGAACATGGGGACCATGAGCAAACCTTTAAGCCCGCAGGTGTTTAT
The DNA here is from genome assembly GCA_030699345.1 of Methylococcaceae bacterium. Classification (GTDB taxonomy): domain Bacteria; phylum Pseudomonadota; class Gammaproteobacteria; order Methylococcales; family Methylomonadaceae; genus JABFRC01. The sequence continues at coordinate 698 of JAUYMX010000041.1, read as the reverse complement.
TAAAAAACGCAATGGTGCGTTCCCATGCCAACTTGGCGGCTTTTTCGTCGAAGCGTGGCGTGGTGTCGTTGTTAAAGCCATGTTGAACACCTGGGTAGACATAGGCTTCATAACTTACCCCGGCAGTTTTTAATGCTGCCTCGTAAGCTGGCCAACCGGCATTGATGCGCTCATCTTCACCAGCGTATTGGATCAGTAAAGGCGCTTTAATTTTCGCTGTTTCTTCGGCAGTTGGCTGGCTGCCATAAAAAGGCACACCGGCTGCCAGATCAGGAATTTGTGTCGCCAAGTAATTTACCACGCCACCGCCGTAGCAAAAACCTACTGCCCCGACTTTACCATTGCCTTCAGGTAAATTTTTCAGCACGTCCGCCGCAGCGAGAAAATCAGCGCGGGTTTTAGTTTGGTCCAGTCCTTTAAACAGCTCTCTTGCCTTGTCTTCATCCCCAGGATAACCGCCTAACGTAAATAACGCATCCGGTGCGAAAGCGATAAAGTTATCCAGTGCTATCCGGCGAGCAATGTCTTCAATGTGTGGATTTAAGCCACGATTTTCGTGGATTACCAATACCGTTGGTAATTTGCCAGTCACTTGCGCAGGCTTGACTAAGTAGCCGCGAATTTTGCCGTAACCCGCAGGCGATGGGTATTCCACATAGGTCGCAGTGATCCGAGGATCGTTATTGCTTATTTGTTGA